>JAMOPB010000473.1 GCA_027064945.1 Candidatus Cloacimonadota bacterium | reverse complement strand
CATGCGGCAAAATTTTATCCAATTGAAATTCCAATTCGGAGCAATTCTTTTTAAAACTGCTTATATCGGAATTGGTTAGTGGTTTACTTTCCCATCTTCGTTGATTTTTTGTAAACAAAGCGAATGAGTCAGCTCCAATTTCATGTGCGTTTATTGGAGCATTTTGCACTCCGCCGGATGCACTTACATGTGCTCCTAAATATTTCATATAAAAACTCCTATGAAAAAAGAGGATAATCGAAATTATCCTCTTTTATAACAACTATAATTTAAATCTTACTTAAAGTTTTTAAATTCTTCAGCATTTGTTGGAGGTATAATTTCTCCGGCAATAATTTGTGCTTTGATTTTTTCTACTTCTTCCAAGATTTCAGCAGGAACATGCTTGCTAGATGATGGAGCTATATCAACTCCGCCTTCTTTTAAACCGTACACAACATTTGATCCACCTGGGAATTGTCCGTTAACCAATGTCTGTGTAAGATTGAAGATAGCATTATCTACACGCTTCATTGCGCTAGTAATTACATTATCCGGTGCAAGATCATTTTGATCTCTATCAACACCAATAGCATATTTATTTTGTTCTTTCGCTGCTTCAATTACACCGTCACCTACGCCACCTGCAGCATGATATACAATATCAGCACCATTTTTATACATTTGGTTAGCAATAGCTTTTCCTTTTGCAGCATCAGTAAATGAATCAGCATATTGTACAAGAATTTCGCATTCAGGATTTGCATATTTTACACCGGCCATAAATCCGTAATGGAATTTGTGAATTACAAAGAAATCCATTCCGCCCACAAAACCAACTTTATTAGTTTTTGTCATTTTACCGGCAATGTAACCTACTAAGAATGAAGGTTCTTGTTCTTTGAATAAGATCCCTACCAAGTTTGGTGTTGGAGCATCAAAGAAACAATCGATACCTGCATATTTCTGTTCCGGATTATTTGCAGCAGATTCACTTAAAGCTTCTCCCATTTTAAATCCGATTCCTAATATTAGATCATTTTTAGCATCTAACAATGTTTCCATATTTGGTTTATAATCTGCATCTTGTTTACTTTCTACATAATTAACAGTAACACCGAGTTCTTTTTCTGCTCTTTGTAAACCTTCCCAAGCTGATTGATTGAAAGATTGATCATTCACACCACCAACATCTGTCACCATAGCAACTTTAATTCCTGTTTCTTTTTTAGCTTGACCACAGCCTGCCAGAACCAGCACCGCCAAAATCAATAACACTAATAATTTTTTAACCATAAATTCCTCCTTTGAATTTTCCTTTCAAATTTGCATAATTAAGCAAATTCACGTCAATCGTTTTTTTTATATCTTGTTCTCTTTTTCGTATGGAATACCATCGGCTGCCGGTGCAGCAGATCTTCCTACAAAAGCTACTAAAATAACTAAAGTGAGTACATAAGGCAACATTGCAAATAATTGTGTTGGAATATTTAGATCAAATTGTCCTAAAAATACAGTAATTCCTTGAGCTCCACCAAAAAGTAAACATGCCATCATAGCTCCATGTGGCTTCCATTTTCCAAAAATCATTGCAGCTAAAGCAATAAATCCATGACCTGAAATTAATGTTGGTCTGAAATTTGAAACAATAGCCAAACTCATTGCAGCACCGCCAAATCCGGCGAAAACTCCGGAAAACGTAGTTGTCCAATAGCGGATATTTTTAACGTTCACCCCTAAAGTATCTGCAGCTGCAGGATGCTCGCCAACTGCTCTGATCCTTAATCCTAAACTTGTTTTATACAATATAAACCACACGATAAATACTGCTATAAATGCTAAATATACAGTTGCATATCTATTTCCTAAAAAATAATATCCAAAGCTATCTCTTGGAAATAAATTTGCTAAAGGTCGAGGCATTTTATTATTCAAATCAATAGCTTTTGTCATAGTAGCTCCCGAAAAGAAAATTCTACTAAGAAAAAGAGCTAATCCGGGTCCTAAGAAGTTTATTGCAATACCGGAAACTATTTGATCAGCACTAAATGTAACGCAAGCAACAGCATGTAAAAAGCCAAAAACTCCACCGGCTAATCCGCCGGATAAAAAACCAAGCCAAGGATTTCCTGAATAATAACCAACGGTTGCACCCATAAATGCACCGATTACCATCATACCTTCCAAACCAATATTTACTACCCCTGAATTTTCACTAATAACACCACCTAACGACGCAAATATCAAGGGAGTTGAATACATTAATGTTGTTCCTAAAATTAAGGCTATACTATCTAACATCTTTTTTATCCTTTTTATTAAATATTTTAATTAGAAGAGCTATCAATCTTGGAATAGCAATGAAAAATACAATTATACCAATAACTATGTTTACAATCTCAGATGGTGCACCCATAATAGGTTGGATTTTTTGACCTCCATATTTTAATGCACCAAAGAGTATTCCTGAAAAAACACAACCGATAGCTGTATTGCTTCCGATTAATGAAACGGCAATTCCATCAAATCCATATCCTTCCATCGCAGCTAATAAAGAAACATTATGAGCAACTCCCATCACTTGAACTGCTCCTGCCAAACCTGCTAAAGCTCCGGCAATTGTCATTGAGATAATCATATTTTTATTAACATTTATACCACCATATTTGGCAGCATGCTTATTAAGTCCAACAGCTCTTAATTTGTATCCTAAGGTAGTATGTTTTAGGATAAACCACACCAAAAATGCTGCGATAAGTGCAAAAATAAAACCAAAGTTAATCGGTGTTTTTAATATATCACTCAAAATCGGATGATCTGATAGCCACAGCCTTCCTTCAGGTGATAATTTCCAATTATTTAAAACAGTAATTATTGCACTGGGCTGAACATCATAAGAAGTTTCTCCGCCTGGCTTTTGGAAACCCTTTGTATATACTAATAAATTTTGTAAATATAAAGCAATCCAATTTAACATAATCGTCGAAATTACTTCATTTACGCCAAATTTTGCTTTCAAGAAACCTGCTACTCCACCCCACATTCCGGAAGCTAACATAGCTAGGAAAAGTACTACAGGAATATGGATAAACCAAGGTAAATGAAAAAAATATCCTGCTGCCGCTGCAGTAACAGAACCAATGATAAATTGACCTTCAGCACCGATATTAAACAATCCGGTTCTGAATGCAAATGTGATACTCAATCCTGTAAGAATTAGCGGTGTAGCTTTGATAATTGTATATGAAATATATTTCCATCTTCCAAAAATACCGGTAATAATGGTTGAATATGCAAGCAGTGGATTAAATCCGGCAGCTAAAAGAATAATTGCTCCTATCAATAATCCTAGGAAGATTGAAACGAGTGTAAATAGTAGTGTATTATTGGAAAACAATTGGGAAAATTTTTGCCATTTATTTTTCATTATTTTTTCCCTCCTGCCATCATTAAACCAATTTCATTCATATCAGCTCCTTTTGCAGGAATCACATCAACTATTTTTCCTTCATAGATCACAGCAATTCGATCGGAAACGTTCATCACTTCGTCTAATTCCAAGGAAACCAATAGAACAGCTTTGTTCTCATTACGTTGCTTAACTAAAGCTTTATGAACATATTCTATTGCGCCAACGTCAAGACCACGTGTAGGTTGTACTGCAATTAGCACTTCAGGATCATTTGTAACTTCGCGTGCAATTATAACTTTCTGCTGATTCCCACCCGATAAACTTCTGGCACTTTTGTGCCAACAGCCAACTGGTCTGATATCAAATTTTTCTATTAATTCATTAGCATGATTAATTATTTCTTCATGTTGTAAAATACCTTTTTCGGCGAATGGTGATTTATCATGTTTTTCCAGAACAAGGTTTTCTGCCACATTAAAATCTAAAACTAATCCGTGTTTTTGACGATCTTCAGGAATCGATGAAATTTTATGCTCAAAAATCTGTAATGGTGTTTTCCCTGTAATATCCTTATTATTCATCAAAATTTTTCCGGATTCTACAGATCGTAAGCCGGTTAAAGCTTCCACTAATTCACTTTGTCCATTACCATCAATTCCGGCAATTCCCAATATTTCACCCTTTCGTAAACTTAGACTTAAGCCATTCACAGCTTTTATCCCACGATTATCTTCCACAACTAAATCTTTGATTTCCAAAGAAACATTGCCGGGTGCTTTTTCTTTCTTATCAACTTTGAAATTTACTTCCCTTCCTACCATCTTGGAAGCTAAATCTGATTGAGTAACATCTGCTACTTTTACAGTATCTATTTTCTTACCTCTACGGATAATAGTACAATAATCGGCAGCTTCCTTGATCTCTTTAAGCTTATGACTTATCAAAATAATAGTTTTACCTTCTTGTGTTAGATTTCTTAGAATTTGCATCAATTCTTTTATCTCTTGGGGCGTAAGTACTGCTGTAGGCTCATCCAAAATTAATGTTTCAGCGCCACGATACAACGCTTTTAATATTTCCACTCTTTGTTCCATTCCCACAGAAATATCTTGTATTTTCGCTTTAGGATCTACAATTAATCCATATTTTTCGGAAATACGTTTCACATCTGCTTCTGCTTTTTTCATATTGATAGTTCGCCAAGCAGTTTTCGGTTCCATTCCAAGCACAATATTTTGCGTTACTGTAAATGGTTTAACCAGCATAAAATGCTGATGCACCATTCCTATGCCGTTTTCAATAGCATCATTAGGTGAATTGATTTTACATAATTTCTCATTAATCCAAATTTCACCCGATGTTGCAGAATACAATCCATAAAGGATATTCATAAGAGTAGATTTTCCAGCACCATTTTCTCCTAATAATGCATGAACTTCTCCTTTATGAACCGTTAAATCAATACTGTTATTTGCGATAAAATTACCAAACTTCTTAGTAATTTTTTTCATTTCAACAGCTTTTGGTTGGTTATTATACAAAATTATCTCCTTAAAATATATTTCTGGAAATTTTAGATACGTTACAATCTTTTTTGCCAATTAGACTGTCAATTTTTTTATTTTACATTAGCAATAATTTTCAAGCAATAGAACTACTGGCTGATCTGCTTTTTGCTATTTTTAGTTTTCCGCTCTGATTGCTTTCACATAATAAAACTTTTTGGTTTCAGCACATTCTTTCTGCCAGCTGGTACCCAAGAATGTGCCTGATAATTCTTCTTCAAAACCTGAATTAGGATTATCAGATGAAAAGACTTTATATGAGGATGCCCATTCAACATTATCCCAAGAAATTTCAACACAATTATTTGATATTGAAATAGTTGCATTTTCTGGAGAATCCAGAGAATTCTGTTCTCTGAAAAAAGACATTATTCTAGAAAGAAGTTCATCTTTTGTAGATGCTCCATTATCTACAAGCTTGGATAATGAATATGAAGAAACAATTGTTTTTTGACCATATGAACCGGAATTTTGGATAGCAGTGTTGCCATAATCAGATTCTGTAAAAAGAATGATTCCATTTTCATCTGCCTCAAATTTATCTATCCAAGAAACATTTGCTTGAT
>JAMOPB010000472.1 GCA_027064945.1 Candidatus Cloacimonadota bacterium | reverse complement strand
GGCTCAGGAAAATCTTCGTTAGCTTTCGACACTCTTTATGCCGAAGGCCAAAGACGTTATGTAGAATCACTTTCTGCCTATGCACGTCAATTCTTAGGGCAAATGGAAAAACCGAAAGTTGATTTTATCGAAGGTTTATCTCCTGCTATCAGCATTGAACAGAAAGCTGCAAGTAAAAATCCAAGATCAACTGTGGGAACAGTTACGGAAATCTATGATTATTTGCGTATTCTTTTTGCAAGAATTGGCAAGCAACATTGTCATATCTGCGGAGAGCATGTTGGTTCTCAATCTGTTGATCAGTTAGTAGATCATATTCTAAGAAATCCTGCAAAAACTCGGTTGCAGATTCTAGCTCCAATTGTTCAAAACCGTAAAGGCGAACATACTGAGGAATTAAATGAAGCAAGAAAAGAAGGATTTGTACGCGTAAAGATAAATGGTGTAATGCGTGATCTCGCAGAAGAAATTGTCCTTGATAAAAAAAGTAAACATACAATTGATATAATTGTGGATAGAATAGTTATTAAAGACGGCATTAGAGGCAGATTAACCGATTCTGTGGAAACCGCATTAAGACTCACTAACGGATTTATCAAAATCGATTATATAGATGAAAACAGAACAGAAAACTTATCTGAAGCTAATTCATGCCCTAATTGTGGTATCGGTTTCCCTGAACTCACACCGCAACATTTTTCTTTTAATAATCCTGTCGGAATGTGTCCTCATTGTAATGGTTTGGGAACAAGATTGGAAATAGATCCCGAATTATTAGTTCCTGATGAAAATCTTACTATCCATCAAGGTGCAGTTGCTCCTTGGGGTGAAATGAGGAAAAAGAAATCTACATGGAATTACAAAATCATAACTGCTTTATCAGATAAATTTGGTTTTGATTTGGATACACCTTGGAAAGATTATCCGAAAAATATCAAAGAGCTTCTTTTATACGGATCAAAAAAAAATAATAAAATTAAATTAAAATGGAATTCTGTAAACAGTTCCGGCGAATTTAATACTAGCTTTGAAGGTATTGCCAACACGATTAAGCGTAGGATGAATGAAACAGGCAGCGAAGGTTCCAGGCGTTATTATCTGAAATATTTTAGCAACAAACCATGTCCTGAATGTGAAGGGAAAAAGCTTCGCCCTGAAAGCTTGTCTGTAATGGTTGGTGGGAAAACTATCGATTATATTACCAATCTATCAATTACAGAAACGTCCAAATTTTTCCACAATATCCAATTGGAAGGAAATGACAAAATAATAGCGGAAGAAGTTTTAAAAGAGATTCAAAATCGTCTTAATTTCTTAGAAAATGTAGGATTACATTATCTTTCTTTAAATAGAAAAGCCCCGACA
This sequence comes from Candidatus Cloacimonadota bacterium, assembly GCA_027064945.1. Taxonomy (GTDB): domain Bacteria; phylum Cloacimonadota; class Cloacimonadia; order Cloacimonadales; family TCS61; genus DAOWES01. The sequence continues at coordinate 4,198 of JAMOPB010000472.1, read as the reverse complement.
CTATCCGGTGGCGAATCTCAAAGAATTCGTTTAGCGAGTCAAATTGGAAGTAGTTTGGTCGGCGTGATGTATATACTTGATGAACCAAGTATAGGTTTACACCAAAGAGATAATAATCGACTTATCAATATGCTTATCCATTTGCGTGATATAGGCAACACAGTGATTGTTGTTGAACATGATGAAGATATGATTCGTACTGCAGATCAAATAATAGATTTCGGACCTCAAGCCGGTATTTTCGGTGGAGAAGTTATTTTTCAAGGAACACCAAAGCAAATCATCAAATCAGCAAATTCTCTTACCGGTAAATATCTAAGCGGAAAATTAACAATTGATATTCCCCAAGCCAGAATTCTGCCTGATAAACGTAAACTTGTTATTTCAGGAGCTAAACAAAACAATCTGAAAAACATAACTGCTGAAATTCCTGTAGGGTTATTTACCTGCGTAACAGGTGTTTCCGGATCCGGTAAAAGTTCTTTGGTAAATCAGATTTTGTATCCTGCTCTTGCAAATAGATTAAATAGAGCTTCTCATCCTGAAGGAAAATATAATAGCATCACAGGTGTTGAAAATTTTGATAAAATCATAAACATCAATCAACAGCCTATCGGGAGAACTCCACGTTCTAATCCTGCTACCTATATAAAAGTTTTTGATCCAATAAGAGAATTGTTTTCTCAGCTTCCTGCTTCAAAATTACGTGGCTATAAACCCGGAAGATTTTCTTTTAATGTGAAAGGCGGTCGCTGCGAAGCTTGTGGTGGAGCCGGAGTTAAACAAATTGAAATGCACTTCTTGCCTGATATTTACGTAACTTGTGATGTATGCAATGGAAAACGGTACAATAAAGAAATCTTAGCAATTAAATATAAAGGTAAGAATATCAGTGAAATCTTAGATATGGATGTTCAAGAAGTTTATGAACTTTTTCGGAATGTTCCTAAAATTTCTCAAAAATTACAAACTTTGATAGATGTAGGTTTGGAATATATAAAAATTGGACAAGCCTCCACTACCCTATCCGGTGGTGAAGCTCAAAGGATAAAATTAGCCAAAGAGCTTTCTAAAACCAGCACAGGGAAAACAATATATCTATTGGATGAGCCTACAACAGGATTACATTTTGATGACATAAAAAAATTACTGAAAGTTCTACAAAGACTTGTTGCAATGGGAAATACAATTGTAGTCATCGAGCATAATCTTGATGTAATCAAATGTGCTGATCATATTATAGATCTTGGAGAAGAAGGCGGAGATAAAGGCGGAGAAATAGTTGTTACTGGCACGCCTGAAGATATTTGTAAAAATGAAAGATCCTACACAGGAAAATTCCTAAAAACACATCTGAATTTATAAAGGAAATTATAATGGATTTACAAAATAAAATTAACCAATTATATGAACAAAAAGAATTTACTAAAGAAGATCATGAGATTTTTTCAATATTCCAAGAAAGATTAAACTGTGGAGAAATTCGTGCCGCAGAATTTGATGGGAAAGATTGGAAAGTTAATCATTGGGTAAAACGTGGTATTCTAGTTGGATTCAAAATGGGAAAACTTGTAAAATTTGGAACAGAAAGACAACAGGTGTTCATCGATAAAGATACATATCCTGCGCGAAATTTCGAAATAGAAGATAAAGTTCGAATAGTTCCCGGTGGTTCAAGTGTTCGCTCAGGAGCTTATATTGCACCAAACGTGGTTATGATGCCTCCAATGTATGTAAATGTTGGAGCTTATATTGATAGTGGTTCTATGATAGATTCTCATGCACTAGTAGGAAGCTGTGGCCAGATAGGCAAAAATGTTCACCTAAGTGCTGCTGCACAAATTGGAGGCGTGTTAGAGCCAATTGGCGCAAACCCGGTAATTATCGAAGATGATGTTTTCATTGGTGGGAATTGTGGTGTTTATGAAGGTGTAATTGTAAAAAAAAGAGCTATCTTAGCTGCCGGGACAATTCTTACAAATTCCGTGCCTGTTTACGATGCTGTGAATAATTGTTACCTGAAACGCCAAGAAAACCTTCCTCTGATTATTCCCGAAAATGCTGTTGTAGTACCCGGATCTCGCCCACTTAAATCAAATCCTGAAATATCTTTATATTGCCCTGTTATTGTGAAATATCGTGATAGCAAAAGTGATGAAGTAGTTAGTTTAGAAAATTTATTACGTTGAGGAATTATTTATGATAAACAGATATAATATTTTAGCAATTAATAGTTCTGCAAGTTCCGGTTCAATTGCTTTAGCAAAAGATGGTAAAATTACTCAAGTTTCTTATCTTGATGTAAAACGAACTCATTCTGAACGATTAATGCCTATGATTGATCTTGCTTTAAAACAAAACAATTTGCAAGTTGCTGATCTTGATCTGATCTGCATTGCTATTGGTCCAGGTTCTTTTACGGGAATAAGAATTGCCATGGCAACAGCCAAAGGGCTATCTTATTCTCATAAAATCCCAATCTTACCTTTTGATAATCTAAGTTTATTAGCTGAAAATTTATTTGCTTCCGCAAGAAACAGATTGGTAATGATTGACGCTAGAATGGGAGAAATTTACACAGCTTTTTATTCAAAGAACGGTAAGACGATCATATCTCCGAAAAATTGTAAACCTGAAGAGATTTTAGCAGAGATCAATGAACCGGTAATTATCATTGGTGATGGCGCAGAAAAATATTATAATTCAATTCTTGATAGCAAAATTGATTTTATATTAGCAAAACCTCATCAGAATTTAGATTTAGCTAGTACAATGTTATCATACGCTTTGGAATTAGACAAAATTCCTGAATATGATTTTGAATATATTGCAAAAATAGAACCTAATTATCTTAGAAAATCTCAAGCTGAAATTGAGAAAGAAAAAAGAGAAAACAACAATCTACAAGGAAAGTAACAATGGCAAAAAGACCAAGCTGGCATCAGTATTTTATGAAAATGGCAATACTTGCTGCGGAAAGATCAACTTGTTTACGCAGAAAAGTTGGTGCAATAATTGTTCGTGATAACCAAATTTTATCTACCGGTTATAACGGTGCACCCAAAAACGTACCTCATTGTGCGGAAACCGGTTGTTTACGGGCTCAATTAAATGTCCCATCCGGTGAAAGACATGAACTTTGCCGAGGTGTTCATGCTGAACAAAATGCGATAATCCAAGCGGCAGTAAATGGAACAAGTATTTCAGGTGCAGTGCTTTATTGCACAACTCAACCTTGCATTATATGCTCTAAAATGCTTATCAATTCCGAAATAAAAACTATTTACGTAAGAGAAACTTATCCAGACGAATTAGCTCAAAAGATGCTTAAAGAAGCTGGCGTTGAATTAAATTTAATTGATGTGGAAAGCGGAGAGATTCATAGGTTACAGTAAAAAAAATCTTTCAAAAAGCAAAAGGGCGAATTCATAAAGAGTTCGCCCTTTTCGTATTGATTTTATATTTTACTTCAAAATTATAAACTTATTAGTTTGAATTATATTTTGACTTTCCAATCTGTAAAAATAGATACCGCTTGCAACTTTTTTACCATTATAATCGATTCCATTCCAACTAGCATAATTATCATGGAAAATATTTATCGTTTTTATCTTTTCGCCTTTCACATTAAAAATTTCTAATTTTTCAATATCAGCATTTTTTAGAGAATATGATATATTTACATTTTCTCCGCGATTTAAGTTTATCGGATTTGGCCAAACATTAGTACTAAAATTATCAATTGAATTATCATCGGCACTAACAAAATGCTCTGTTTCTAAATTTATCGGAATTTTTATTTCATTGTAATTTGTACAAATGCGAAGTGTATCTGAAATAATAACTCTAGCGTTTGGAATAACAGTGATTTCGGCAGAAGATAAACGATCTAACGCAAAAGGTAAATTTTCAATCTCTATATCAAAATATTGTGGATTTCCAACAGTAATATCTTCAATGATTAATTCATCACTGTAGCAATTTGTTACATTGAAAGTTACTTCATTCATAGAATTATCATCAATAAAATTAATCTCGTCCAGATCGGTAATTGTTCTATTTTGGATTGAATAATCTTCAAACCATATTCTCTGAGCTAAAGTTTGATCTAAAACAAATGGATTAGGATAATCTTGATATTCCGCAATAGCATTAGTTCTAAGAAGTTCTTCTTCAGAAACAGGATCATATGAATTCC
>JAMOPB010000471.1 GCA_027064945.1 Candidatus Cloacimonadota bacterium | reverse complement strand
CAAAGGTGTATCCGCCGAATCCGCTATTTGGGCGGTTGTGGGGAAGCTTGAAAGATTATGTTAAAAAAAGAAATGCAACTGAATTGTCGGTAAAAGAATCGAGTGAGGAAGGTAAAGGAATAAAGACAAATATTATAAACCTAATGGTCGGTATTATGGAAAATCCACAATATGAGCCAGAACAAGAAGCAGATATTACTGATGCTGCATTACTAATGTCAGCAGACGGGTATGGTCGTGGCAAGGTCGTTGGTGAAAGCAAGGGTAATGAAGTAATCATAAGAACAACAGAAACCCAGAAAAGCTTTTTGCATACGAAAGAACCAGTTCCAGAGAAATTGGCACAGGAATCTTCCAAGCATTTCAGGAAAATTAGTAAGGAACGGGATATGGATCACTAATGAAGACTATATCTCAATATATTCTCGTAACTATCGTGAGTGTTGAGTTTGTAATTATTCTACTAGCACTGGCATTTATTTTTGTTTGGCCAGATATCATCACATCTGTATCTTCATTACTTGGTGACAGCTCAGACGTATTGAAGCACATCGCATTAATTCCATCTGCCCTTGCTATATGGGTATTTAGTGAGTCGCGAAAACTATTATTCCCAGATGAAGACCAAAACAAGATCCTTCAAAAATGGGATGATTATTGGAAATGGAGAATCCATTTTAATGTAGGTATTTTCTATGCATTAATTTTTGCCGCCGCTGGTCTAATCGCGTGGGCTATGGGAGCAAAAGTTAATAATCCAATTGGGTTTGTTATCCTTTTATCTACAGTAGTAGGGTCTCTGGTTGTTGCGTTTTCTGTTTACATGGCCAGAATAACGTTATCAGAGATACTTATCGATGCTAAATAAATGCTCTAACAATCACATTCAGCGGACAGCCAGCCGCGCCGCTTCGCTCTGCGTCTGCCTGCCGCTGATGTGTGCCGTTATACATAATAAAAGGAGGAGAAAGATACCAATTGCAAAGAAGATTAGGGTTTATGATAAATGAAAAATATACGCAATTGTATTTAGCGCTCCCATTCAGAGGAATAAACATAATAGAGGTTACACAATCGTTGGCGGTAATTTAGTATAACAATAAAAAAGGATAAGACATGGAAAATATGTTTACACCAAGAAGTCTTAATATAAAGCAAATATTTGGTGATGCTGATGCGTTTTATAAAATTCCAAGATACCAAAGACCTTATAGATGGGTTAATGAACAGGTAGATAAATTATGGGATGATTTGTATGAATCATACAAAGAAGAAATAGAAAACTATTTTTTAGGTTCTATAATTTTGGCTTTTGATTCTGAAAAAAGTTCATATCGTGATGTTGTAGATGGACAACAAAGATTAACAACACTAACAATCCTTTTATGTGTAATTAGGGATTTATTTCCAAACTTAAATAAAACAGACGGTCTTCCTGACCCAAACAATATAGACATTCACACTATTAAAAACTCAATATTCTATAATGAAAATATCGATAGATTAAAACTTTTTACGCATTCTCAACATCAAAATGATTTTGAACAATTGATAATTAAAGGAAATACAACAAACTTGCAGAAGCCATTTAAATATCAAGTGTATTCTGATGAAGAACCCAAATATAAATATATTAATACAGCTATTTTATTTAGGGAAAAATTAGAGAAAATAGGTGAAGTTGAAGCAGGCAAATTTATAAATTATGTTTTTAACAATGTTTTTATAATTCGTATAGACTGTTCTTCAACTGAATTTGCAATAAGAATGTTTCAAGTCCTGAATGATAGAGGAATGGATTTAACTAATGCTGATTTAATTAAAAGTTTCTTATTTGAATCAATTAAAAATATCAGCGATGATGAAGAAATTAAAAAACAAAATGAGGACACTTTTATTTCAGAATGGCAATCAATTGAATATTTAATTAATGATATAGATGTAAGTCTAAATGATATGCTAGTTGTGTATGAATATTATCTATTAGCAGCTAATCCAAAAAAATCATTATATGATGAATTAGAGAATGTATTTACAGGTAAAAATCCGTTAACCATAATTTCTGAATTTAAAAAATTCGTTAAAAGTTATAAGGAAGTTTTGTTTGATGGACAAAATAAAATTATCTATTCCTTTTGGTATCTAAGATGGGCTATGTATTGGAAAGCTATATTAGGAGGTGCATTACAAGAAAACTATCCTGATTTTGAAGAACTGTCAATTGCTTTAAGACGCTTTTATTATTTATATTGGATTGCAGGTAGAACTTTAACAAAAGTAAAACAAACATCATTCAATATTATTAAGTGGATTAAAGAAAATAAAATTATAGAGTTTATAAAAAGTGAGATGGACAACAAATTATCAGAAGATAAGATTATACCTGATGTATTAGAAAGTCTATCCTCAAAAAATGTATATAATTCACCGTGGTTAAAACCATTGTTATTAATGATTGAATACAATCAAACTGATTCTGTAATTCCTTTTGTAGAAATGGACAGAAATTTACATATTGAACATATTTTACCAATTGAATGGAAAAAATATGATGAATGGAAGGAATATATAACAGATGAAATATCTGACAATTATATAAATAGTATTGGTAATTTAACATTACTTTCCGGTAAAAAAAATATTGAAGCAAGTAATAATCCTTTTTCTATAAAAATTGGAATTTATGAGGGTAAAGGAAAATATGGGAATAATGATAACAAAATAACTTCTTTTTCAATAACTCAAAAAATAAGAAACGATTACAATTCTAATAAATATGAACAAAAATGGAATGAAAAAGCAATTATTGATAGATGGAATTGGTTTTTAGATGAAACTCAAAAAATATTGAATATTGATTTGTCAAAAATTAAGAAACTACCGCTAACAACGGCTATAAGCAATGCGGGCGAAAGTGATAATTGAAAATAATTAAGGTGGACCCCAATGTCAAGACCATTTTTTGTTGAGATTAAGGTGCAGGATGTTACAGCTTTCAGGTATAGGGACCGGAAACAGGGACGTTCTTGACAACTGAGATATACAGTGATAGTTTGTCTGAAAAATGAGAAATGAAGGCTGGTATGTTGAGATAAGTGAGGTTTATTAAGTGCAAAAATAGTGGTAAATTTGTGCAGCAACTGATCTATCAGTAAAACGAAGAGAAGAAAAATATTCCAAAAAAAGATAAAAATAGTTAGTCCAGCTTGTTAGGAGCGTCCCGGAGATTTTCCTAATTATCTGCTAATTGCAGCAGTGCTTGTCTTCCTCTTAGACAAGAAAGGATAAGTTCGTCTTCGCAATGACGTATTTTCATGGTAAGGAGAAAATCATGATTTCAATAAAAGAATTTTATTTATTTCCTGAAGATGTATATAGAATGGGGAATTCTACTACTCATAGAATGTCAGTAATCCGTCAAGATGAAGTTATGACTACAACTATTAAGGGCGTAACGATTGTAATAGCAAATAATAATGGTATTAGTCTTTGGACTAAGGAAGGAATAATAGAAAAGGGGCTAAGCGGATATGCATGGTTGATTAAATCAGGGGGAACTTTACCAATTGGTCTCAAGCTTGTAAATGATACGCCCGGCCATTATATGCTTGCCCCAATCAGAAATATGCCACTTGACACATACAAAGGACTGCTTGAAGAAATGGGGATGAAATGTGTTAAATATTTAAAAATAAAAAAAGATGGAACAATGGTGAGGGTTGGTTAAATGACTAATAATATTTTAAGAAGTCTAAATGTTGAGTTAACTCAGAGAGATGTTCGTTACATTTTACATGCCATAAATGAGCTCACGACCAAACTTGAAGAGGAAGTTAAAAAAGATCCAGATGGTGAAGAGGATATAACACCAATGTATGCTGACGATATATTAAATTTAAGAGATATTTATAATCGACTAAAAGAACAGGCAACCCCTGTGTTTGGTGAAACTGGTTTAAAAGTATCATATGATACTTTGTAGTCAATAAACAGTTAACAATTGCATCCAGCCGACGCCAAAAAACGGTGCGGCTGATGCGGGTCGTTGTGCCACTATAAGGATTAATGCGTGAACTCGGCAGAATACATCATAGCAAAACAAATTGAGTAGGCTAAAAATCAGAAGATAAATCTTATTGGTAGTCAGGGAGCCAGAGGCCGTAAGGTTTACACTACATCTATCGAAGAAAATTTGTTTCAACCACTCAATCAGCAAACCAGAGAGGAACTCATTGAAGGTGATGGCTCGGAATTGAATGGTAGGACGAATCGTCCAGCCAAAATTCAAGCTCTTCACTCGTCATCGGCCCTCGGTATAAATATTTTTGATTATTGGCATAATTTTTCATGAGGGAGGCGGGGACGTTCTTGACAACTGAGACACACGGTGATAATCTGTCTGAAAAATGAGAAAGGAAGGCTGATGGCGTCGTAAAAAGTCTCCATCTACTGTGTTATAGTGTTTGGTCATACGCTTGACATACTGCTTGTATGCCTTCACGCATGACCAAACACTATGCCTTGTATATGAAGATTTTTACTTAGCTATCAACTTGACTTTTTACAGGTTCATCAAGACTGGTATGTCGAGATAAGTGAGGTTGATTAAGTGCAAAAATGGTGGTAAATTTGTGTAGCAATTGATTTATCAGTCAGATGAAGAAAAGAAAAATATCTCAAAAAGATAAAAATAGTTAGTCCAGTTTGTCAATAACGTTCTGGATATTTTCCCTATAATTTTTAGCAGAGTTGTGGAAACCCCGGCTGCACCTGATTTCTGCGTTTGGTGTAGAAAAATCAATTAAATGGCTAAATTTTGCTATATTATTGCAGGACCAAATGGAGCAGGGAAGACAACATTTGCAACGGAATTTCTTCCGTTTGAGGCGAAGTGCATCAATTTTATAAATGCTGATTTAATAGCAGCAGGATTAGCTCCATTTCAACCTGAGAGGGCTGCAATCAAGGCAGGAAGGTTCATGCTTCAACAGATTAATGAATGTATTCAAAAAGGAGAATCATTTGCTTTTGAAACTACCTTGAGTGGTAAGGGTTACCTTAATAAAATCAATGAGATAAAATCAAAGGGATACAAAGTCATCATCTATTATCTAAAGTTGGCAACGGTAGAGTTGGCAATTGAGCGTGTAAAACTTCGGGTTGCACAAGGTGGCCATAACATTTCAGAAGAAGATGTTAGACGTCGTTTTGAAAGAAGTTGGATCAATTTTCACACATTATATAAGCCATTAGCAGATAGTTGGATAATATTTGATACATCTAATCCACAACCGAAGATAATTGATAAGTCGGAGTAATATCATGAATAGACCAACTGAAGACTATGCAGCTATGGGTCTGACTGCCTTAAAAAGAGCGACTCGTAAAGCATTTGAAAGAGCCCGGCAAAACCATTTGCAAGTACCAATATGGAGAGATGCTAAGATTGAATACATTAATTTAGAAATTGACACTGAACAATTGAGGAACCAGGCGGGGACGTCCTTGATGATTGGGACATACGGTGATAATTTGTCTGAAAAATGAGAAAGGAAGACTGATGGCGTCGTAAAAAGTCTCCATCTACTGTGTTATAGTGTTTG
>JAMOPB010000470.1 GCA_027064945.1 Candidatus Cloacimonadota bacterium | reverse complement strand
CTTTGGATATATCAACAGCAGAAATTGCTATATTTTGTATTAAATTATCTGTCGCATCAAATATATATAACCCAGTTTGTAATGATTTCACATTAACGTACTCAATAACTTGCCACGAAACTTTTACTGAATAAGTGCTTACGTTTCTTTGTAAAGTTAATGTTTCTGCATTTGTAAAAAAAGCTTCAACTAAAATATTATTTGCTTTAAAATTATAAGACTCCACCCCGTTAAAACTAATTAATATAATACTTTTTTCTAAATCAATTTTTGATATAGCAATATCAAGCGTTTCATTATTTAAAACTGCGACACCATTTTGAATACTTTTTATATTACTTCCACCACTTTTATTGAATATATCGCTTTTACTTAAAAGATTATTAGTAAGTAAACCTTCCATTAGCTAATCACCTCATTAACTCCCCAGATGTAAAAATCCATATCTGATGCAACTTCACCTTTAACTTTTATAGTTTTAGTAGTTTCAACAGGAATATTTAAATCACTTCTTATTAAACTATCACCTGTTGGTATAGGAGTAACATAAGGTAAAATTCTTATATCATCTATTAATAATTCTGCTTTCTTATCAGCTGCATTTGCATTAGATATGCAAAAACCTTTCATGATAAAAGTTGTACTTGCTGCAATCGTTGCTACTGTTGCACTTGAAGTTGTCAATGTTCCTGAATAAACTTGATCTGAATATGTTTTAGCCATTGTATCTGCCCCCTCTAACACTTAAAAATAATTTGTCTGTGTTTACTGTTTCTAAATCACTAACATTCCCTACAACTTCATTAATAGCACCGGTATATGAGCTTTTTTCAGTAGTATTAAGATTACTAAGCCCACCTAATTTATAATCAGTAGCCATTTTTATATCAGTTATACTGTTATCACCAACACCATCAAATGCAGTATCATCAACAAACTTTTTAGTTGCTGGGTGATAGTCCGCAGTAGGTGTGAAAGCATCTGTATTGTCTAATTCCAATACATTTGTTTTATCAGCCTTTGCATCTAGTAAAGTATCAACCTCTGTTTCGGTATAAGTATCTGCTTTATCAGCTTTACCGCTTTGTAAATTTAAAATATCACCGTCATTACTTGTGATTTGATTTTGTAATATTGTGTCTTTTCCGTCAACTTCTGATTTAGTGTAAGTATCGCTTAATGGTGCTTTACTATCTGTTACCACTTTAATAGCTTTTATTTCATCGCCTACGTTATTAGTACCAAATGTACCTTCTGTTCCAATAGCGTTAGCCCCTGCATCATTTACAGTTTCTGATTGCAAAACATCGATTAAATTATTTCTATCCTCTTGATTAGCTTCTGCTCTTGAATCAAAATTACTTTGTATTTCAGTATAATCAGAAGCAACTTTACCATAATCTCTAACTTGATCTATATGATTGAAAATAAAACTCGTTATTTTGCTAATTGTTTTTTTAGCCATTATTTCACCTCTCTTTGATAATTGAATTTTAAATCGATCGAGATTATACCCATTTTTTCATCAAGAACATCATTTTTTAATCTCACTTGTAAAAAATTAGCTTTTTTAATTCTTATTTTTTCTGTGATAACTATCGGGAATATATTTGCACCATATGTGAAATCTTCTCCATATGTGAAACTCTCTCCATAAGTTAATAATGATGCTGATCCTGTTTCTATTTCAGAAAACAAGTTGTCATTAACATCTGTTCTTATAAATAATGTTGCTGATGTGCTAACCTCTGATTTTAAAGTATAAAATATTTTGTCTATTAATTTCAGACTAGTATATGTGTCGAATGTAAATAGCTTAGTATCCATATAAGCATCTATTGCAGCCTCATTGTCATTATATAATTGATTATCAAAAACATAAACTTTATTATCTGTTTTACTTCCTAAATAAATCAATCCATCTATCAATTTAACACAATTGAATGGCATGTTGGTCCATATAAACCATTCTCCGACACCTTTATTATCTAAGTACCTGTAATCATATACCCATGCAATTTCAAGTTCAGGATTGAATAACATATATTTTTGATCATAATCAATTGCAATATATTTATCTAGTTCACCAGATTGTAATATTCCTTGTCTACCAATTATATCAAAATTTCTATCTATTCTATCAGAAATATGTTTAATATTTCTTTCATCCTTTACACCTGTGCCACCTACATATTTATATATACCTTTTTCAGTAACAAAGGTAGGTGAGTTGTCTATTATTTCTATACTATCAGTAGCTGAAAATAAGACATTGTAGGTAACCGGTTTTCTTTTTAATAAGAAAATTCCTGTTGTTGAATCGTATTCTAATGCAGCAACATATATTTCTCTGTGTTTAAATACAACTTGTGTTGTATATTGAGTTGCATATCCTAGTATTGGATCTGATTTGTCCCCTACTGCATCAAAGTTGTTAACCGGAATATAAGTTGCATCATCTATTCCACTTCTGTAATCTACATTAGGAATATCTGGATTGCCTGCTAAGAACACTCTTGTATCATTTGCTCCACCAAACACATGAAATATAGTCATCTTATTGATTTTTTCTGTATTACCTGATTCTGTTCTTTCTGCTTGTGCTTCAACTAAATCTTCATCAGTTGGTACTCCATATGGAGCTGATCCACCTGAAAAGTCGATAGTTGCATTGGTTCTATTAACGGTAAAATCCACAGTTTCCACAAGTGTTGTTGATAAGTTTATTGTAACCACAACTTCAGCAGCATCTAATGGTATAGGAGTTCCTGAATCATCTAGCCCATCAAATTGGAATAAACTTGCTGCTCCATCAGCAACCCACGTTTGTTTAAACTTTGGTGTCATCATATTAGTTTGTTCAAATGGTGTTCCTCCGCCTGCTGGCGGTGCGTTTATTGTTACTGTTGGTACATATGCAATTTCAGATACTAACTTCGCATCTGTTCCATCATATTCAACGTATTCTTCACCATTTAAAAAATAAAACTTGTCATTAAAAGCAAATCCTCTTACTTTTAATTCGTTTGTGAATGTATATAATGGTCCTGTTAGAGTTGCGCCTACTTGTTTCCAAATTTCTTTTCCAAATACGAACAATATTTCTGATCCTGATATTTTATTGAATTTAAACATTCCATTTACTTTACCAGGTATTGAAGATTTATCTAAATATTCTTTGTATCCGAATCTTTTATCAATGGCCCCTCTATCATCTAGTACCATATTTTGTAAATCCGTGAACCTATTGTCATCTATTTGACTGAAAGTCGAAGATAAATCAAGTCCACCAAACTGCTGCAATCTTTTTATTTTCTTTTGTACCGGTCTTGCTCTATTTCTAATAGCCATAATTTACACCCAACCATAAGAATCGGCAACTGTTTCAACGCCTGTTACTCCTGAATTGTCGAAATCATTTAACAATTGATAAAATTCTTCTCTAAATAGTCCTGCTATATATGGATCTTCATCACTCTTAACTAAATAACATACATACATTATCATTATTTCAATTGCTTCTATGTCTATTTCAAAGCTATAAGTATCATCATATAGATTAGGATTAGTATCATCATTAGGTACATCATCGGGATATTTGTAGTAATATACTTCAAATTCACCTTTTAAATCATATCTAAATAAAATTACATTAGAGTTTTCACTTTCTGAAAATTTATAATCAGCATTGTATAATTCTGTATCATCTTCTGAAAAAATAACTTTATCAATTTGATAAAATGTTGACTTCAATTTGTGTTCCTGGTACGGTTGATAATTAGGTATTAGATCCACACTTGGGAAATTCTCCTCAAACAATGCCATATATCTGAAAGAATAGTAAAATGATCCACTAAATCTTAATCGTATACTGTTTTCTGCATCACTTGCTACAATTAGACCTTTATAACTTTTAAAACCCACACCGCTCGTGTTGACGTGTACAATGGTATCTAATATAGTCCATACACCTGGTGCGGTTTCTTCTTCTATATAAATTGTTGAATCACTTGATACTTCAAAGTAATATGCTTTTGCTCCTATTGCTGAATAATTTAGATCTTCTGTCTTGTGTTCATTAGTCGAAAATTGATATCCTAACAAATTATCAATTGAATTTTGAACAATGTTTTCTTTTGCGTTTATCTTTTTCTTAGTTGCTACTAACTTCTGTGCTGTATCAAAGTAAGTATTCATTGGTAGTGTATAATCTAAATTTTTACTAGGTGCAATTACATTACCAGCATTCGAATACTCTCTTATTAATTTTATTACTTTAGTTTTTGCTTCTCTTAGCAACATTTAATCACCTACCTAACAATTTATCGAAAAAAGTTTTTTTCTTTTCTATTTTAAGCTCTTTCCATTTATATCCACAATCTAAACATTGCTTAATAAAATGAGTTCCGGTTGTTTCTATAATTCTATTATTTTCATGTTCGCACATCGTATCACTCCTTAAAATAAATCTTGAAATTTCATAAATGCTTTAAAATCAAAATTAGTTGATGTTGTCGAATATACAAAAATTGCAACTTCTCCTGGATGTAACAGATCTAAAAAACTAATATTTTTCGGAAAATTTAAAACAAAACTGCTTAATTTCCTAGCATTAGTAAAATCTACTACTGCATCATCACTCACAGATAATACAGAAAAACCAAGTCGAACCGGTGTATAGGTTCCGCTTGTAACATCATCAATAGGAATGGCGTATAAGTTTATATCTACTAGCTTATTAGCTCCAATTCCTTCAAATGCTATTTGCAATAGTTGACTATTAATTGAATTATTGAATTCTCTAGTTGTAGGAATTGCATTAATATCAAAATAATCGTACATTTCAACAACTAATGGATTCTTGAACGAAAATATAGTTTGATTGGTTCCGCTTGTTGCAGTAAATGAGCGTTCATAAGTTTCTATTCTAGCATTAGGATCTATTGTAGTTCCACCATTGATTGTACCAGCTTCAAAACTACCATTTAATAATGTTATATTAGTAGTATTTCCTTCATTTCTAACAAAAGAACTTACCGGTAAATCAGGTTTTTTCACTGAAGTAACTCTTTGTGCATAAGTTTGCCTATGAAATCTTTTAAATACTTCATTAACTGTATCTCTCCAATATAAATTCGTTGGAGCAACGCCTAAATATCCGGCTTCTAAGCGATATATTATCAAATTGTTCATATTTTCCGGTAATTCACCGTTGTAATCAAACCATTCTTCAATTCCACCTCTTAATAATATAAAACCATATTCTAAAACGTTATTTCTACGCCTTTGAGCTAAAAACCAACCTTCTGAATAATCGCCAAGTCCCATTCCGCATGTATAATCACCGTTTGAATCTTCTATTTTAGGAAATGCAGCGGTAAATTTTGCAAATATAGGAGCACCTGGTTCATATCTAACACGTGTTTTTGATATTAACTTAAATGATCCGTTTGCATCTGTTCCGGTTCCAATTTCAAAAGTGCTTTCATTTTCTTGTACTTTCATATATCCGGTACCAACAATAGTTGGCAAAGGTGCTCTTAGATTGAGTCCCATATCCCATTTACCAGATATTTGAGCTTTCTCTTGTGCTATAACCATATCAGCACCAAAGACTGTGCCTTGTGGTTTACCGTTTACATATGTTGTTCCTTTTCCGTCAAGGTGTTTAATTATACTAGCCATATTACACGCCCTCGTAAACCCAGATTTGAATTACTGCCGCCCCTCCGTCTTGTATTATTCTTAATTCGTTGCCAACAGTTTTAGATCCTGCATTAAATTCTCTATAATCACCAGCGGCCATTTTATTACCGTAAGTTGTAGGGCTTTCGCCGCTTGCAATTAAAATGTTTCCGCTCATTACTTCTATTGCAATGGGTAACCCGGTTATATCATAATCATCTGTTAAAACAATAGTAGTTGTACTTACTGCTACCGCTGGTATTGTTTTACTTAATCTTAAAAAACCATTCAATGCTCTCATTACTCACCTCTCAATTCTATTAGATGTGCTCTTAATACTTCTTTTTTAAGTGTGTTCCAACCAACAGGTCTGTCTTTTGTTGGTAATGCTTTAGTATAATCTTTCAATTCAAAATAACTCATTTCTTCAAATGATTTTTCTTTTTTATCTTCAACTTTTTCAGGTTGAATTTCATCTTTTTCAATTAATTCTTTTAACAAATCAGTAATTTTAGTTTGTTCTATAACTAACATTTTCAATAGATCTCTTTCAGTTTTAAAATCCATATCCGAAAGTTTTATCATATCATCTGCTCCTTCTTTAAAAAAAGAGGGTATTTCTACCCTCGTTTTATTAATAAACCATTCCTGTAATAACATCGCCTTCAACAAGTGCGTAAGTTCCACCTTTTGCGATTGTCAATACTGTGCCACTAGCTGTTACGTCATAATCTGTAACCAATCTACCTACATTAGTAGTTTGGTCAAATATTTGTACTACATAACCGTTTATTTCTAAATCATCAGAAAAACCTGATATCCCTAAATCATCAATTACATCTAGCTCAACTTTAGTCGCTGTTACTTCTGCTGCTGTAATTACATGAGTAAAGAAGTTATTTCCTTTTACTGCGTTATGTGTTGTATAACTCATTTTTCAACTCCCTTCTATACTGTTGTACCTAGTCCAGGAATACCTGCAAACATACATCTCCAATCATTAGGAGCTGCGCCATATCTTCCTCTACCTCTCCAAATATTAGCGTCTGTGTCTGCATCAATTTCTGATTTGATAGTTAAATCAATTCTATCTATCCATACTAAACCTGCATAATTTTCATTCCATTCTGAATCTTGAATCATAAACCATGATTTACCTGCTGTCATTCCTGATGGTGATCCTAAGAAAGTCCAAACAATAATATTCCATCTTCCATAGTTATAAGAAGAATCATTATCGCCTGTTCCTGGTTTGTAGTCTGCTCCTAACACTTCAAATACTTTCGCTTTGATTCTAGGATCATTAGGGATAATAATTGTATCAGGCTGTAAATTAAGCTTGTTACCGTCATCATCTTTAACGTTCTGCATTGCAGTTTCCATGATTGTTAAGTTCTCATAAGAAAACTCTAAATTATACAAGTTAGATTGCGCTGAAGTTTTACCATTTACTGATGGGTGATCTGTTGCAAATAATGCTTTACCGTCTGCACATGCAATGTCTAACCCTGTTTTCTTACCGAAAGTCATTGTTGTAGCAATACCATTAGTTAATAATGTACTTCCGAACAATTCTCTTGTTCTATGCCATGCATCAACAAGCTTCCCACCTTCTTTTTTACCAACTGATCCAGCTTTTCCATCTTCCATTAAAGTTTGAGAGATTGAGAACTTTCTCTTAAATTCTTGAGGATAGATTACTTTGTCATAACCTTCTTGATAATCTGCTTCTGGATAGTTTCCATTTTCTCCAACTATTTCAAAGTTTCCAATAGTTGTTTCATAAGTGAACTTCTCTGCAAAATTGCTTGAAGTTTCCATTGAGAAGATTTTAGGGATCATTGATTTTTCTTCCCACGCTTCATTTTTACTTTCTATAAACATTTTAATTGGTTCTGCTGACTTACCATATGCTGAATCCATTACTCCGTTTGAAATTGATATAATCATTTAACTACCTCCTATTGTTCGAATACGCCGACAACTGTTGATGGTGTCAAGCCGTCTGTGTTCTTTACTCTAAATACGCCACTAGTTGTTGTTGCTGTTACTTTTAAACCGTCAGTATGTAATGTTACTACTGATCCTACTACTGATTGAGCTATTGCTTCAGTTGCAATTACTTCAATTTCATCAGTTTCTCTGATTACAGATACTGAAATATTTTGTTTTGCTGGTGTTGCTGCTGCTACATCTTCATTACAAATATATTGCGGTGTTACTGTTGCACCACACTTTGTTAATGCTCCACCTGACATAACTAAAGCTTCACCTCTTGTAAATGTTTCTGCATCTGTGCCTGGTAAATATTTATATGGCTCTGATCCTGCTGCCAATCTTCCTACTATTCTAAACATTGTTGCCTCCTTTATTTATACTTTTTAATCAATGCCTTTATACTTGGAGTTTTACCGCTTCTTGATAATGAAGCATATTCTCTATATAAAGCGTCTGAATATGGTTTACCTGTTTTATCTTTCATAATAATTCTATATTCTGAAAGTTCTTGATCTGATAATGGAGCTGAAATATTTGTACTTCCACCACCGTTAGCAGTTTGTTTAATATGGTTCTTACCTGCTATCTTATTGATAGTGTCTTGTTTTACTTTTTCGGCTCCGTCTTTCAATATGGCCTCTTTATTTGCTAAAAAGTACGCTTCCGATACACTTAAACCCGATTCAGCTGCATATTTAAATATTTTTTCTGCGTTCGGTAAGTTCTTTACATCTTCATAGCTTTTAAGTTCAAGTCCATATTCTTTATTCAAATTATTGATTTCTTCTTTTTCACGTTGCTTTGCTACTGTTTCGGCACTAGCGTTTTTAAATTGTTCTAATTCTGATAAAGTTTGTTTGAATATTGGTGATTCTTTAATCAATTGTTCTAAATCGCTGGTTGTGTCGACTCCTTCAGCAATTCTTTCTTTAATTGATTCCATTTTTTCTCTTGCTCTTTGTTCACTTATTTGTTTTGTGAAGCTTTCAAAATCATTTACTCCAAATTCATCACCGTATTGATCTTTGAACCAACTATTCATTTGTTCATTTTGTTTTTTGAATTGTTCTGCATTTCTTCGCATTTCTGCATATGCTTTATCTTTTTCAAAATTTCTACCAGAATCATCATCATTTAGTTCAGTTCCTGGTTCATTAAGTTCGTTCGGCTCATTTATCACTTCATCAGTTTCAACACTAGGTTCAACGTCATCGTTGAAAAGTTGTAAATTAAATGCCGGCATTTCAGCGGCCTCTGCCATTTTTTCGCTTTGTAAGTTAGCGACACTTACCATTTTTGCGCTTTTCATAATTACACTTCCTTTTTCATATACTATTTAGATTTCTTATTAAATCCAACATTAGATGCTTTAGCTCTTAAATCTCCACCTTTTTCAACAGTACCTTTACCACTTTTGTTAGGCTTATTAATAGCTTTAGCTTCTTGACTACCAGCGTTTGAAATTTTATAACCTTTCATCATGTCTTTCACCTCCTGTTTTATTATTTGAGATTTTTGCGCTTTCTCTGCGAGCATTACATTTCATTTTCTATATTAGTTATATCACCGATTGCATCGAGTTGTTGTTCTGGCGGCATGTCTAAGAACGCTTGCATTTCTTCTGGCGGCATGCTTTTTAACATTTCTAATATTAACATTACGTCTTGTAATTCGTTTGATTCGTCTTGATCCTTAAATTGTTTTAATATATGCGATGCTTGCGGATAATTTAAACTCTCTAATATTTGGAATAGTTGCTTTTTATCAATAATACCAGCTGAAGCCATCGCGATTGATTGCTCAAATATCCAAAGTTTATCAGAAGGTAATTGATTTCCTTGTGTTGCCGATATAATAAAATCAGTATTGTAAAACCATTCGCCTGCTTTATCTTGCATTAAGAATTCATATTTATTAAATTCTCCCCAATCGTCATTTCCATCTGGTGCAGTCATTATGAATGGTCTTGTTTCGTCATACATCGCTAGCATTAACTCGAAGCAACTCCAAAACATACGTCTATAAGCTATATATTTGTTTAAGTGACTAGAAGCTAGCCTTCCTTCTGTTTGTTGTATCTGCGCTAATTTTGCCCTTCCTGATTGTGCTGTAGTATCTGCTTGACCTTGAAAACTGTCAGTAACACCGATTTGATCCTTTGCATTTCTTTTCTGAAATTCTATAAATTCAGTGTCTTGTGATATGTCTGCTTTTAGATTCTTTACCTCAATTTTACTAATTAATTGTACTTTCCCTTTAATTATTTGAAAACTCTCATTATTAATCTTTGCATTTATTCCGTCCGGTACTGTTACTATAGAGCCACTCTTTAGCATTGTTTCTTCCATTTTAGATGAAACTTTCTTAATGCTGTCTTGTTGGTCCATGATTACTGAAATATCGCTAAATCCTCCAAAACAAAACTCTTTTGGTGTATTTATTCTTATTGATACCGGGTATGTTGTAGGTGCAAAGTATGGAATTTTAGTTCCCTTTGGCACAATTCTTTCTTCAATAACTTCTTCAACTTCTTCATTGATTGTTTTCTTTCCGTTATCATCAATAACAATGTTCTTTACAGTTTTTTCATATACTATAGGTTCAAGTTTCATGTCTTCAGTTGTTATTTCAAATTCTTGTATCTGATCAATTGGTTTTCCTCCGCATGAAGTGCATAATTCATCTGTTGCATTCATTGGCTCCCCGCAACTGCCACACACTTTACCTCTACGATAATAAAATTTCTCTAAGTCTTCTAATTCTGTATCATTTACATATACATAGCGGCCAACGTCCCCGTCTTCATCTTTATAATAACAAGTGATTTCAGTTAATATTTTAGATTGATTTGATTTACTACCGTTTTTCGAGTTTATATTGTTCAGTGATGGGTATTTCTCTGTTGCATCTTCTAGCTTAACGCCATATCTTTTTTCTAAATATTCTCTTGATACCGGCATTGCTATGAAAAAGTAGTCCATATCTTCAATGCTATATACTTCCGGCTGCGGTATAAATTGTTTAGGATGTACTTTCCTGAATTCAATCTCTCCAAGTCTTAAATGATGCTTTTTGTCCGGGTTCCAAATTGTTTCAATGATTGAATAGCCTTGTACATATGTTGTCCTTTCATTCGAATCAGTTATTGAATCGAGATCGCTTTCATCAATTAAATGTTTAATGTAGTTCTCTACCATTTTAGCTTGATCGTTCCAACCTCTAAATTTTGATTTAACTTCTGGAAGCGGTACAACATTATCAACTTTGCTTTCTAATATTTCATAAGCAATATTATATACATTGTTAGCAAGCTTTGTTTTAGCTTTTGATGTACTATTTACATTTCTAAATACTTCTCTATTACCTTGAAATATCTTTTCTAATTCGTCTTTTTCACTCATATTATGAGAGGACCAGGCGGATTCAAATCTACCTTGATACTTGCTAATACGTTCTAATGCTTGAAAAGATTCTTTATCTCCGATTATCTTTGCTTTCGCCATCTGTGCCAGCCTCCTAAATTTCATTTTCTGTTACCCATAACGATTTGCCTATTTTAACATTCGCTTTGCCTTTGCTTGCTATGATGTCTAATTCTCCCATGTCTACCATATCAAGGGAAATTTCTGCAAGTTCTTGTGCTTTCATTAGATTGTATATAATCATCTGCAAACCTCTTTCTTTCTCTCTGCTTTCTTGCAAGTCAGTTCTTAAGAAGAAATTCATTTTTTTTACTTCAAGATTCTCTTTGTTAATTTTGTCATAGCTTCTCTTAACTTTCTTATTCGCATTACTCATATTATTCCCTCCATCTTCCAATGCTTAATTAATTCGCCTCTCATGCTTTCTTTGCAATTATAATAATCTTCTATTCTATCATCACTTAACTTATCAAAGTTTATTTCTATTTGTCCCAAAGTTTTACGCGTTGATTGCTGCGGCCTTGTAAAAATAGCAATTGCTCTGGCCATTATATGATCGTCATGCTTTCCTGCTTGCGCCTCTGGTCTTGCTTTAGCATTCTTAATAAATGTTAATGCTTCATCAAAGAACTTCTTACTTTTAAATTTATAAGGATTTTCTTCAACTTCTTTTTTAAGCAGTCCTAACATTTCGGGCCTTGTAAGTTTATTTGTTTGAACACCTAGTTTATCCATCAATTTACCTGTGAAGCTGTCTGGTGATCTCTCCCTAACATATATATTATCATACCCTAATCTTTGTATCTCTAACAGTGGAAACGTTGAGAAATTAATTTCAGGAGCTACAAGAGCATTATTATAATATCTACCTACCGCATACATCTGTTTTGCAAATAACACTTCGTCATTGTCAACTTCAAAATATGCTATATCTTCACCGGTTACGTTATCGATTACATAAGCTACGTTCATATCTGAACCATCGCCCGCTGTGTCTGCTGCTAGTATGTACGGTACGCCTCTTTCAACGTCTTTATACATTACAAGCGAACCAAATTTCTTTTTGTCTAATGTAATAGTGTTGTCTAAGATCATCTGATTCTTATATTCAAATTCTATGCTGCATCTGTTTTCTTTTATGTTTCTTAATTGTTCAATTCTATTTATAATTATTTGAGTATCAAAGAAGCTGCGGCCTGATGCAATAAATGCTTCATCCGGTGTTGATGGAAATTCTTGTTTCATCATGTCAATGTCTTCGTCAAGCTCTCTATATTTGAAGTGCCACCAATTAATCTTTTCTATCTTTAAATGTAAATCGTTTTTTAAAAACAATTCGTATTCAGATAGTGACTTGATGAAATTTTCTTTTTCTTCTTCTGAATGAAATTGCTGTTCATACTCTTTGAAGTCATGCCAAGCGAAAAACATCGGTGTCCATTCGCTATTTCCATCTGTTGCATTATCCCATAACTCTTTGAAATCATTGAAACCATTTGCTGTGCTTTCTATTACTACCCATGAGTCAACTATTCGCGGTACTGATGCCAATGCACCTGCAAGCTGTCTTTTAGGGCTGTTGTTCTCTTTACCTTCCCAAAATGCGAACTCTGATAAATGCATATAATGAAATGTGTCACCTCTTGCAATTCCATTTCCTGATGCAACTTGAACAACTATCTTTGAGTTTAACACTCTGCCTGATCCTTTAAAGTTTGAAGGTTCTGACAATACAAGTTCAGTTGAATTGGATGCTTTTTTAAGTGGTTTATGTTTTAAGTTGTCATACATGTATTTAGCTTTTGAAAATATACTCGCTACCGCTTTTGAATCATGGGCCACTATTAAAGCATTTCTATTTTCTGTATTAGCCACTTTATACATCATTCTTGCTTGTTCATTAGTTGATACCCCTTCCTGTCGCGCTTTCAAAACAATTATTCGCGGCGGTATCCCTTTCGCTTGTAGTTCTTCTATCTTCTTATTTATTTTTTTTTGAATCTCATTTTCATTAAACAAAATTCTTTCACCGTTCTTATTTATAATATGTATTTCTTCTGATGCAAATTCTTTAAAATTCCTTTGACGTCTTGCTTTTTCTTCTAACAATTCAAGATATTCTATTTGTTCTTTTCTACTTAAATTAGTTAGATTCATTTTATCACCCTTTAATTTTGCTTTGGAGCAATTTTATTTTTTCAGCTAGTTCTTTATCAGTCAAATTGTCTTTTACTTCCAGCGTTCCATTTAGTTCTATTTTATCAGTAAATAACTTTAAATGTTTCCCTAATAATTCAGATGCTTTCAATGCTGCGTTTCTATCAATCATATCTTCGGCAATTTTAACGCGTTCCCCTTTTTCGTTTGATTCCATTATATCTGTAACTTGCATCGCATTATCTCTTACTTTTAATATTCCTTCTAAAACATCATCTGCATTTATTTTTATTCTTTCCGAACGTTTATCCATTTCTTTTTGTATTTGTTCGTTAATCTTAGGTTTCCTTAAGTTTTCAAAACCGATAACTTCAGCCGTTTTCTTTGAGTACCCAGCACGAATTGCTGCTTGTGTTGCGTTTAAGTCTTTTAAGTATTCTTTACAAAACATTTTCTGTTTATTTGTTAATTTTTTCTTCATGCTGTTACCTCCTTTGTTTTAATCTCTTCTATGTTAAGTTATAGCAACTTATTAATTTTCAACATCTAGTTCTTTAAATATCTTTAACATTTTAGGAAATATTCTTGCTATCCAATCTATTGTTTCTTCGTTATGCATATGATTTATTGTATCTATTCCTGATTCATGTAATATTGCGTGAATGATCTCATGTCTTATTACTGAATTTTTATATAGTTCTAGGTTCTTTAACTTTCCTTCACCACCTATTAACAATGTATTACATATTTTTATTTCTTTTGTAGTCCAATCACATTGGCCATCTTTATTTTCTAATTCTTTACTTTCATCTATTGTATATTTTTCACCTAAAATATTTATTTCTTTAATTTCCATTTAATCACCCTTTATGATTGTTTTTAATATCAATATATCTTTTCTGCTTATACAAGTTTCATTATTTATAAAAGGTATGTCATGCTGCATTGCATGCTCTAACATATATTTTAAGTTTAAAGCTTCATTTATTTCTTCTATATCAAACTTGTTTAATTCTGCTGCAATTAATTCATAATTTTTAAATTTTATTTTATCATTCATTTAATCACCCTCTTTATTTCCTATATTATACCACAAATTCACTATAAAAGCTAGACAAACGTTCTAATATCAACGTTTTATTTATTTTAAATCTTTTTACTTGATTATTTCTAACATTAATTTAAGTTTATCTATTAATTTATCAATAAAGTTATTTTAATACATTCAAGTGATACAAAGAGTGAGTAAACTCAATTGTTTTGTAATACTTAAAAATATGTTAAGTTTTTTCTTGACAAGGTGTTAAGTCAGCGGTATAATAAGAGTGTGCCAAGGGACGAAGGGACAACCGAATAGGAAGGAAGTTAAAAATGAAAAAATTATCAAGAGATATGACAAGTGAAGAATTGAAAGCTTTTAAAGATTTCCTAATGTGGAACATAAATGTATTAAGAGAACAACCGAAATTTAAAAAAGCTAGAAACAGAAACAACAATTTTACAAGTTGCGATGAATTACAATGGGATGTTGAAGTTTACGAAAACGGTTACAAATATATAGCAAACGGAGTACGAACACAAGCGGTACAATTTGTAAATAGTTTAGGTGAATCAATAAGAAAGCCAAGAGGAATTGAAATGATAGAAGAAATGAATTTTTACAATGTTTATAAAGTATAAAGGAGATGAATAAAATGACAACGTTTGAACAAGCACTTAAAAATTTAGAGAATATTTACAACGGTTATTCAACAACAGACGAAAAGGAAGATGCTTACAATGATTTCTGTACATGCTATCCATATTATGACACATTAAAATTAGATACTATATTAAACATTTAATGAATAACAGGTTTAGGGTTAACCTCAAACCCTGGTTTAAAGGAGAGTGTTAAAAATGAAAAAAAATAATGAATTGGTAGGGTTAAGAGAAGAATTAAGCAAAGTATGGAGTGAAAAAATGGTTAACTTCTGCATCAAAAGCACAGAGTATATCAAAATTGATAATTTATTCATTGCAGCATGCGACAAGAAACCATCAATCACTAAAGACATTTATTATAATGATGAATGCGAAGCACCAACAAATAATAAAGAAACTTTTATGACAGCTCAAGAACACAATTTCCCACAATTAATTAAAGATCCAACTAACTTATACTTGATCAATCACTATGACGGAAGCGAACTAATAAAAGGAATAGCTCATTTTTATCCTGATGAAGTAAGAAAAGGAGCAACACCTTTAACAGATGAAATGGTAGAAGAAATAAATAAAGTAATTGAAAAAGCTAGAGCAAAATATACTAAGAGATTAGAAAACTACTATAAAAGATACAGCGACAATATATATATTCACGGTTATTGGGCTAACAGATAAATTATACAGGTTACGGGTTAACCTATAAAACCCGATTTAAAGGAGATGTTAAAAATGACAGCAAGAAAAGAAATTAGAAATGAATTAAATAAAACATCTAATGATATAGGATTGATAGCTAATAGATTAACAGTAGCTAAAAGTGTTATAAATGTTAAAGATGCCGAAAATTTTTATAATGAGCATGCAAAAGAATTAAACGAATGGCTTGATGTATCAGTAGAAGAAACAGAGTTAGAAGTTCCTGAATTGATAGTCTGTGAAAGAAATTCTAATGATTTTAAATGTTTCTTAGTATGGTCTTTTTATTCACAGGTAGCAAATGAAATGCTAGATGGAATGGAATTATAAAATACATTAAAACGAGAAAATATATAAACTACTGCTAGAACCCAACGCTGGCTTATATATTGCAAAGTTTTAACCAGGGAGTGAAGGGAGAAAATAAAATGAAAAAATTTGAAATAGGTAAAAAATACTTTATGTTTTCAATATGCGATCATAACGCAATTTGGAGATATGAAGTAATTAAAAAAACTGCTAAAATGATAACGTTAAAAGATCTAAGCGATGGAGAAATTATAAGAAAGAAAATTAACGTTTTAGAAGATGAATTTTGTTATCCAATCGGTCACTATTCAATGGCCCCACTATTAAGATCTACAAGAGAGGTGCAAAATGAAAAATAACTATCTAGTAGAAACTAAGGATCATGTTTTTTATTTATACAAAAGTTTTAACAATCACGATGCTTTGGATAGACTTAGAACACAGATAAAAGATAAATTGTTATACTGTTATCAAGTTGAAGAAGGCGATAGTATAGTTAGAGCAAAAAGGGAAATTTAAAATTGAAAAGGAGGTTCAAAATGAAAAATAATAAACTTAAAAAAGAAGTTTTTGAATTAGAACTAGAGGTTCAAGGCAAAATGGAAAAAGCACAAAAAAGATTGGTTCAAAGTTTTAATATAACATCAGTTAGCGAATATCGGTTTATTTGTAATCATTATAATAAAGCAGTTGCTTCTAAAAAAGAAGCTGCTGCTGCAATAGATGCAAAAGAATTTAAAAAAGCTCATGAGTTATTAGAATCAATAAGCCTTGAACTTTTAGCTTTTTACATGAATTTAGACGAAATATTAGACAATAAAAGAGAGGTGCTATAATGACATTAGAACAATTAGTACAATTGAACGGAGGAAGCAGATCAAAAACAGCTAATCTTTTAGGAACATCAGCAGCACTTGTGACAATGATCCTGAATAAAAAAAGAACGCCAAGTCTTGAAGTATTGAAAGCTATTGCAAGAGTAACAAACTCCGCTTTAAGTGAAATAGTGAAAGATTATGAGAAAATAGGATATTTCAGAGTTGACTAAGGAGATCATCAATGACTAGAGAAGAATTAAAAGTAAAAGCACAAGCTGAAATTGAGCGCTTCACAATGCACCTGCAAGGAGTTACTGCAAAATCTTCACCTTTACACGAAGGTAGTATACAAACACCAAAATATAAAAAATCAGAAAAAGAATTGAAAATTTTTAGTTTAGACATGCAAGAAAAAAATAGGAGAGCCAAAGGAAGGATCAGATGATGACACCAATAATATTAAAAGATCAAAAACAAGAATGGACTAAATCAGAACTAGAGAGATTCGCATATTTGCATTATCATAAAGGGAAAACATTTAAAGAAATGACAAGGTATTTTGAATTGAATAAAGAACAATTTTTAAAAATAAAAGATTTTGTTGAAGAAAATAGCGACCAATATATTAAGTTTGGAGAGGAGAGAATACAATGTTAGAAATATTAAGTATATTCTTATTTAAGTTCTTAATACCATTTACACTATCAAGTTTATTATTCTTGCTAATTATGGTATTGCAGGAAGGTATTAAGAGTTATAGAAAGAAAACAGCACATAAAAAAAACAGGGTTTAGGCCTTGTTTTTTTATTGTCTTAAATTTATAAATATTTCTGTTTTTTCTTCCGGGCCTTGCTGAATCAACCAATTCAAATATATTTCATTATCGTTATCATCGTTTAATATTCCTGATTTAACCAGGCCATCCATTATGAATTTAGGTGTGTAATTATCTTTATCCCTTCTGCGTTTTGATTTAAAAGTATAAATGATCTTCACATCGCAATTAGTTAATTTAGGTTCTCCATACTTTCCAACCAGCCAACCTATTTCATCTTCAAATGATTTTTTTACTTTTGATTTCTTGGCCCAATGCCAATTTGTCCAATCATTCAAGCTTGGGTGTGTTCTTGTTAATGTTATTTTAATTTCTTTCATTTATCCCTCCAACAACTTTTTAATCAATAAATTTCTTTCTTCCTGGATCTCTATTATTTTTTCTTCTAATCTTCTAATAATTTCTTCATCTTTTTCAATAATTTCATTTTGTAGCTTTTCACTTTCAACATGATCCTGTATAATTTTTTCTTGTAATTTTATTTGTTCATCTTGCATTTCAATTTTATTATCTTTAACATTAATCAGCTTATATTTATAGGTTACTATTTTATCATTCTCATTTGCAACACAACCATAAGCCATAATTGAAATTACTAATATAATCAAAAGTATTTTTTTCATCTATTCACCTACTTTATATTTACCGATTGGATCAGGGTGTAAATGTATAAAATCAGATTGATTCAAACCGCGTAATTTTAATGATATATCATACTTAGAATTGATTAATATAGATTCAGATGATGCTACATTAAATAATATACATAATTTACTTGCGCTTATAAAATGTTTATCGCCATCTTTTGCTATAACTGAACCGCCCCAACAAATATACTTTTTCATCTAACCCACCACTTTGGCACAGTATAACCACAATGCTTACAACTAACGTATTTCTTGCTGTGTTCTTCAAACTCGTGTATTCCTAATTTGCATAGTATCCAATGTATCATTTAATCACACCCCTTCTTATAAATTTTCCCAAATTTTAACTAATTGTTCAATTTCATCTTTTGCATTATTTAAAGCAATTGCTTGAATTTTATTATATTTAGTAACTACTATTTTACTTTCTAAATGTTCTAATCTAACAAAACCTCCACTATGTTGTATATTAATAGGCTTTTGCTTATATCCAAATTGTGTTATAGAATATCCGTTCATCACTCACACTCCTTCTTATAATTCTCATTAAATTCAATCAACTTTTCAAGGTATTTTTCTGCATATTTTTCTTTTTTAAAAATAATTCCATTTTCAATTAACCATTCTTCATTACTAAAATGTGAAAATATTCCTTCGCGTATTTGTAATCCATTAATAATATAATAATATTTATTACCTCTTTTTATATCTTTAATATTCCATATCTTACTCTCAACCTTTTCAAAGTCGATTGTTAATAAACCAATTGAGTATGGAAATTTTCTTGCACTTTTTAAATCGTATTCATCTACTGTAAAAGGATTATCTTTTTTTCCTTTAACATTAATTTTATCTCCTACTTTTAACCCTGCTAAATCATAAATCTGTTCTGCTGTTATTCTCATTTCTCCTCCTCTATAATTTTAATTTCTAAATCATCAGTATCATATTCTTCTTTTTCAAAATTATATCCAACTATACCCTCTATTCCAATTTGCTCAATAGCCTTAATTATTTGTTCTCTTAATATTTCTTTGTCATCTAAATTATAATGACTGTCTTTAAGCATATCTAAATCAAATTCAAAAGTATGCTCGCACTCTACTTTAATTACACCTTTTAATTTTCTCATAATTTTTCCTTCTCTAACCTTTCAATTAATATCCCTACTGTTACTTTTAAATACTCCATGTCATCAAATTTCAATGCTTCTTTAATATTCTCAATCATATCTTTTATAGTCATATCTGATACTTTTTGACTTTTAATTGTATAAGCCATTTTTACCTCCCTGTACTCCCAAAACCACCATCGCCCCGTTCTGTTTCATTTAACTTGTCTACCACTTCAAATGTTTCTTTTCTGTACTCCATTATTATCATCTGTGCTATACGATCGTACTGTTCAAATATTTTAACCTTGTTAGTCATATTATGCACCATAATGCCGACTTCACCTGTATAATTTTCATCGATCACTCCTGATATT
Source organism: Candidatus Cloacimonadota bacterium (assembly GCA_027064945.1). GTDB lineage: Bacteria > Cloacimonadota > Cloacimonadia > Cloacimonadales > TCS61 > DAOWES01. The sequence continues at coordinate 7,292 of JAMOPB010000470.1, read as the reverse complement.
TGAATACCCTGTCTAAATACGCTGCTTCTAGGTTTAATAGTTCCATAAGTTCCCTCGTGTAACGCAACTTTAATACCTGACGGAATGATTAATGTTGTGTGTGGCTGTATTCTAAACCCTTTTCTAATTTTTAAGTCTAACCCTGCGTCTGTATCGTGTTTTCTGTATGGTAAACATTTTTCATCTAATAATACTATTTTCATTTATTCTCCTTTATTTTCAATTAATTTTACTTCATCAAAATTCATTACTAGAGTTGGTTTAATTAATTCTGCTAATCTTTCAACTCTATCTTTTGCTAATTTATATATATCTTTATAATTTAATTCTCTTTCCATTCCTTCTTGCAATGCTTCAACAACTATATTATCAGCTGTTTTAATAGTTGAAAGTTGTCTGTTGTTTAATACTTCTCTAACATTCGGAAATTTCTGTTCTAATATGAATAAAGCTCTGTTTTCCATTCTAGTTATATTTGAATAGTATCTTATTGCATTGTTACTTCCTTGCTTAGTTGCATATTTTACAAACTCTTGAATAACATCAGTAGTTTCTTTTCTTATTTTTTTACCGTCAACTCGGTTTTCTTTCCATTCATTACTTTTTCTAGTTACTTGTAAGTTTATTAAAGTTTTTTTCATTCTCACAAATTCAGTTATAAGTTGTTTTTTAAATTCAGTTATAATTTTATTGTTTCTCATTAGAGTTAATAAAAAATATACTTGTGCTTCATTTAAGTAAACAAATTCTAGTGGTCGACCTGCTGACTTTCGCATTTCAAATGCTAAAGTTCCAAACGTTTTTAAATCTTTTTCATACTTTCTAACAAGTTGTATTACAGATTTGTGAGTTCTTCCTATCCCCTTTGCTACTACTAACGAAGTAGTAACAGGCAATTCTCTTTTTAATTCAATCATTTTTGACATAATAACACCCCTTTCGTTTTATTATACCATACTTTTGGAATATAAACAACTTTACTATATTTTTAAATAGAACATAACACTTTTTATTTCTTAATAATTAGAATGGTATGTCGTCATCATCTTCAACTGAACTAAAATTATTTGGATTGATGTCATCATCATATTTGGAATTTGATTTTTTTTCTTTCTTATCTCCCCATTCTAAAAATTCAACATTATAAGCATTTACATCTGTATAATAATTAACTTTACCGCTTTCATCTTTTGAGTTGCTTGTTCTAATAGATCCATTAACTGCTACAAGTCTACCTTTCGCAAGATAATTAGCACAATTTTCAGCTTGCTTCCCCCATACTATTATTCTTATAAAATCAGCTGTAGGCTTTCCCTGATCTTCTAATTCTTTTTTCTTAGCTTTTGATAGTCCACGATCTACTGCTAAAGTAAATTTTGAAACTGCTGTTCCACTTCCTGGTATATATTTTAATTCAGGATCTTTTACCAATCTTCCAATTAAATTACATGAGTTTATTTTAACCACTCTCCATTCTTTTTAAATCTTTTTATAGCGTGTGATATAGTTGTTGGATTGCAACCGTATTCATTTGCTATTTCCAATTGTGTTTTTGTTTTCAACATTTCTTTTACTTCTTTTGCTTTTATACCATATTTCAAACTTCGAGCTTCTGATATACTTCTCATTTTAACACCATATAATTTCAAATATCTTTTTATCGTTGTTTCATTAGAATTTAATTTTTTTGCAATATCATTTAACGATATTTTTTTATTTATATACATTTCTTCAAGAATTTTCTTTTCAAAATTTAATGTTGGTATAGCACCAATTTTATAAGCATGTTCAATATTTTCTTTTTGAGTACACCATTCTAAGTTATTAATATTATTATTATGAGGGTTATTGTCAATATGATTACAAATATTTCTTTTTTTTAAATGAACTTCATTAAAAGATTCTAATACTAATCTGTGAACTTTTTTAGATTTTTTATGTGCGTTTACACTTAATTCAACTTTTTTATATCCTGTTGTTGTATTAGATTGTTTTAAAATTCTACCTGTTTTTTTATATTTTCCTTTCCCATTATCAATCATTCTATCTAAACTTTTAACTCTGCCTAAATTACTAACTTGATAATAATCCTCATATCCTTTAACATCTTTCCAAATTTCTACTTGTTCTCTTTGATCCATTGAAGCACCTCCTTTTCGTCATATCGTCTAGTATTACCAATTTTATAACTTGGAAGTCCTTCCTTAATCATTTTATACAACGTGTTTTGATGCACTTTTAACAATTCGCTTACTTCTTTAGTGTTTAACATTTTAACACCTCCTTACCACATTATAACACTTTATTAAACAAATAACAACCATTCTTTGTTATTCATTTTCACACTCCTTATAAAATTGATGATTTAATGCATCAGTTATTTTAAGATATTTATCCATCATTTCCGTTCTCTGAATTATATTTAATATTTCGGTATCAAAATTTATTCTTCCGGCATATTCTAACGATAATTCAATTTCAAACTTTTTCTCGTTTGCAAATTCTATAAACGTTTTTTCTTCGTTTTTCATTCTATCCAATGCTTCAGCAAATCTTATTTCTTCATAATTAGTCACTTTCTCAAATTCAACTTTACCCCTCATAATTAAGTTTTCTAATTTAAGTTCTTCCAATTCGTCAAATTTACTTGAATTAGTCGCTCCTAATATAATCATACAGCAGTTACTTACCGATACTTTTTCACCTTTGTGTTCACCACTTTTTATTAAAATTTTACTTTCTTCTTTCAAATTATTATCTTTCATAAATTCTTTATAATAATTTTTCATTGTTTAACCTCTTTTCATATTTTTTTAATAACTTTCAATATAAATTACGATAATTTCTTCGATAATTTCTTCGAATTTTTTTTCAACCATTTCTTCAAATTCTTTTCTAGAAATTGAATCAAATTCTTCGTCAATATCACAAGCAATATTTTCTTTAATTTCTTCTTCATCATCTAACCAATAATTATTTATTAAAGCCATATTTTCTAACCTTGGTTTGCCAAAATTTGCAGACATATAACTAAAATCACCATTATTGCATTCTTCGCTTACAAAACACATAATTCTAGCATCTGGATTTTCTTTTTGCAATCTAATTAATTCATCTATATTTTCCTGTTGTACCATCTGTTCAGTTTTCATATTTTCCCTCCTCATTCTAATTCTAACGGTTTTTATTTCTCCAACGAGTATTTACTCTCTTACTCCCTTAAAGTCTGTCTACACTTCATAGGGAATACTATTTTGATATTTTAATTCTTTATTTTTACCAACTTCCTCAACTTTTCTTGCAAATACGCTATATATTTCAAATTATTACCATGCTTTCGCTCATATACTATTGCATTGTTATATATATTTATATCTTCTGCATTTTTCATATTTTCACCAGCACTCTATTGTTATCACCTTTGCCCGATGCTCTTTTTAAATAACTTTTCGTTCCATAAAACAATACTGTTCTTGCTTTAATATTCATTTTTTCAGCTATTTGATAAATTGTACCGGTAGCAAGTATGATTTCACCTTTATATAATGCATACATCATTCACCCCATTTATCTATTATTAAAATTCTAATACCGCTAACTAATATCAATGTTGCTAAACCACTTATTGTTAAAGCTGAAAATAACATATAATCATTCATTTTCCACCTCACTATTCCAACACTCCTCGCAGCTGATCCCTCTACAGCCATAAATTTTTTTACTTACTACATAAATTAATAATGTTTTAAAATCTGCTTCTGGTTCCATTCTAAAGTGATTAGGACAGTTATTCATAACTTCTTTTTCTGTTAATTCTGTGTGATCTTTTAATACTGATTGTAATTTCGTCATGTTCTCCTCCTATTCTTTTATCCCTACTGCTTTTATCAATTTTTTCATCATTTCTTTTTCATTAGTTTCACTTAATAATTTTTGTTTTTCTTTTTTATTTTCAATAAATTGTTTAACTTCATTTGGCAATGCACCATAATTTCTATCTTTAGTTTGCTGTTCACTCCATAATTTTATAAAATGTGCTCTGTCTGCCATAATGTTTTCGCTCATACAAATATCTTTCCAACCCATTCGTTTAATTAACAATGCAACACCATCACTCATAGAATTTAAAGCTTCTTTCTCTGCATATGATCCATGTCTTGATATTGCCCTTGTAACTTCTCCCCATGCTTCTGCACCACTCATTAACGTGTTAGGATTGTTTAATTCACTTACTGCTTGTCTAATTTCTGCAACTGTCGGCATATATCTACAACTTGATAACAATTTTTTAAGTGCTATTTGAGTAACTGTGTAATCCAAATCACCTAAAACTTCATACCAAATTTGCTTTTTAAAATCGTCATTTATGTTTTCTTGAAACTTCGGGAAGAATACTGTTATTAATTTCATAATATTAGAAAATTCATTGGCTTTCATTTTCTTCAACCTTTCTTATAAAATTGCCCCATTCATCATCAAATTCTTGTTTGAGATCATCCATTGATTTGCTACTTGCATTTTGTTGATTTAAATATCCTTCAAATTTATTACTGAATAATGTTTCTGGTCTTAGAAATTTATTCATTTTGTTATCATGTAACCAATCTCTGCATTTGATATCTATTACTTTTTTAAAATCATCAACTGTAAATTCTTCATTTAATCTTGCTTGAATTAAATCTTTAGTTTTTTTAGTTGTAGATTTATAACTTTTATTTGTTTTTAAATTCAGATGTGAAATTATGTCTTCCACGATTATATGATTTAAATTCTTTTTAAGTTCTTTATCTTTTTCTTTATCCTTTTCTTTCTCTTTTTCTTCTTCTTCTTCTGTTGCGTTACTATCCGTTACGTCAACGTTATGCGTAACGTTACTATTTAATAATAACTTCTGTTTATCTCTATAAGCCTGTGCTCTCACTCTTCTTTGTTCTTTAATTTTATCTAATCCATCTATATTTTGATGTTTTTCCCAATTAGGAATCGTTATTGCATTGTTTATTATTTCTATCATACCTAATTTTTCAAATGTTTTTAATGCTAATTGAATTACAGCTTTTTTCTTTCTAAATATAGTTGCTAACATATCTTCGGTGTAAGCAATTCTATTATTCATAATTAAAACACCTGATGAATTAGTTCTACCGGTTAATACTAAAAGCTTAAACCAAATAACAATAATTGCATCAGCTTCTGGTAAAGATTCAATTATTAATATTTTTTCATCATTAAATATATCAGTAGAAATTTTTATCCAATTAATACTTGCCATTTTTATCGCCTAACTTATCTAAGAAATACATTTGTCCTTTACCTGTCATTAAAGTTGTAGTTGTCATTAAATCACCTTTAACAGTATGAACAACACTTTCTTTTATTTCAAATAAACCTTGTTCAACATATCTTTGTTTAGCATTATTTTTTTCTCTACCTTTTTTAATTAAATAATCATTATCTCTTAACCATTCAAACAATTTGTTTCTTCCTAATTTAATACCATCGTTTTTAAGCATTTTAGCAAATGATCCAACAGGAATACTATCACTTGAATTAGCAATTGCTTTGGCAAAGTCTGAAAATGGTTTATCAATTGTTAATTGTTCATTTAATTCTTCAATATAATTATTTGCTTCAATAACTGCTAAAGCTAATAATTGTTGTCTGTTTTGTGGCTTGTTTTCTAATTCTTCAATTTTTTCTATTAATGCAAGTCTTAATTTAGCATCATATCTAGCACCAATTAGTAAAATACCTTTTTTAGATAATTGATATTCATTTTTCATTTCTCCATTGCCTGCAAGATATTTAACGAGTGCAAAATATGCGTTGGTTAATTCAATATTTATTCCACAACTTTCACTTTCACTTCTAATATCTCTCATTACATCAGCGTGTCTTTTTCCAAACCATTCCGCAATTTCTCTACTTGTCATTTTAATGTTTCCATTTTCTAATTTAATCAGTTTTTTCATATCTACCTCCTATACTTCTTTAGTTAATTCAGTCCAATTTTCTAAATTAAATACTTTTGCTAATTGCTTGTATCTACTAACGGGTGGATCAAGCTTTTCAGTTTCCCAATTACTAATAGTTTGAGTTGTAACTCCTATTAACTCACCTAGCTGCGATTGATTTAAGCCTTTCTTTCTTCTTAAAAATTCAATCATTATCATTTTAACACCTCCTTGTTATTGATATTTTATCACAATATATTTAATTAATCAAGTGTTACTTTAAAAAAATAAGGGAGTAGCGTCCTATTTCCACTCCCTATTAACAAATTAACAGGTCCTATTACTGACCGATGTTTCTACTCCTATGCTCCTTTCTTTGATTTTTATGGTGATATTACAAGTATATAGTGTATGTTTTTATAAAATGTGTATTTTTATAATATGTGGATACCTCCACGCCAATTTGCGTTTATTAGTCACCATCAGCACGCCTGCTGTTGTTGGTATTCAAACCGTATGTATACTACCCGAAGGTAGTTTTGTTATCTTGGTCTTGCATCTGTACAAGCTTGCGTTGGTACAGGATAATATTTTCTTTCAGCATATACTACTAGATTGCCATCTTCCATAGTTACTGAATACTCTACTTGATATTCACTGTTTCTATCATTTTCAAATGCTCTCAATGTGTCAAATAATGCATATGGTGCTACTACAAAATTTACTGTTTCCATTATTTTTCCTCCTCTACTATTTTCCAATCTTCTGCTAAACAATCGCTTGTTGAAGGACTCCACATTGCATGTGATCCATCAGCTGTTTTTAATTGCAAATAAGGTCTAACTATAAATAAATCACCTTCGTTAATTCCCCATGCTTCTGCTGTTTGTTTATTACTTGATATTCCATCAGGATAACCTTTTTGATAAACTACAAACATGTTTTTACCATTCCAACCTTTTCTTGCAATTTTAGAACCTTTTTTAACCGCTTCAATTGCTAAACCAAAAGTCAAATTATTAATCGTTCTATAAGCTTCCTCAAATTGTTTCTTTGGCGACCAACTAACATAACCGTCTGTGTATCTTACTAAATATCCCGAAGATTTAGGATTTTCATTTGGTGGAATACTCCAACCCCTGAAATTATTATACGTTCCTAAACTCATTTTTTCTGCTTCAATTAATTTAACTCCTAAATATTTTTTCATATGTTCCTCCTTTAAAATTAACTACCTCGTTGTAGTTATTCTATTATATTTATTACTTGTAATTCATATATACTATTTTTAGTTTCAACTTTGATTTTATCATTAACAACAGTAACACTTTTAACAGT
>JAMOPB010000469.1 GCA_027064945.1 Candidatus Cloacimonadota bacterium | reverse complement strand
AAAGAAGCTAAGAAAGCCGGGTTAACAGAAGTTTATTATCATGCCTTTATGGATGGAAGAGATACTTTGCCGGATTCAGGAATTGGTTTTATCAAAGAGTTTTTAGAAAAATCAGCAGAAATAGGAATAGGAAAATTAGCAACCATAAGCGGAAGATATTATGCAATGGATCGAGATAATCGGTGGGATAGAGTTCAAAAAGCATACGAAGCTATTGCCATGGGAAAAGGTAAATTAGCTAACAATCCAATCGAGACTTTGGAAGAAAGTTATGCTAATAAGGTTGAAGATGAATTTATTATTCCTACTGTGCTTATAGAAAATGACAAGCCTATTGCGACTGTGGAAGATAATGACGCTGTTATCTTTTTTAATTTCCGTGCTGATAGAGCTAGGGAAATAACCAGAGCTTTCAAACAACCTAACTTTGATAATTTCCTAGTAAAAAAATATGAGAATTTAAAATTTATTACTTTAAGTGAATATGATGTTAATTTCAATTCATGGGTAGAAGTAGCATTCAAAATGCCGGAAATGACAAATATCTTAGGCGAAGTAATAGCAAACAACAACCTAAAACAATTGCGTTTAGCTGAAACTGAAAAATATGCTCATGTTACTTTCTTCTTTAATGGTGGAAATGAAACTCCATTTAAAGGCGAAGATCGTGTTTTGGTTCCTTCCCCATCTGTAGCAACTTATGATCTACAACCGGAAATGAGTGCTTATGAAGTTACTGAAAAACTTATAGAAGCTTTAAAAAATCCTGAATATTCTCTCATTATCACTAATTATGCAAATTGTGACATGGTAGGTCATACAGGTTTTATGGATGCTGCTATAAAAGCTGTGGAAACCGTTGACGAATGCGTAGGAAAAGTGGCAAAAGTAGCAAAAGAAAATAATGTGAGCATTTTGCTTACGGCAGATCATGGAAATGTTGAACAGATGTTAGATGAAAACGGAAACATTATGACATCACACAGTACAAATCCTGTTCCGATTGTTATTTCTCATCCCGAAGTAAATAGCATTGAATCAGGAATTTTAGCAGACATTGCTCCAACAATCCTAACCATGATGAATCTTAATATTCCAAAAGAGATGACAGGTAAAGTTCTTATAAAGAAATAAGGAGTTATGATGAAAAGTGTAGATAGAATCGATATCACAAAAAAACGACCGATCCCGGCAAGTGCAAAATTAGTTATTCTTTTGGCAGTAATTTTTGGAATTTGGCTAAGAGCCAATTGGGTAAAAAAACAACCATACACTTTGCATTTTTTAAATATTCGTGCAACTGAGGTAACTTCAAGTAGTATTGAAGTTACTTTCGAAGTGGCAAATCCAAATAATATCGAGGTTAAGAAAAATGTTTTGATTCGTGCATTTACCACTAAAGGTGAATTAATTGCCGATAGAATCACCGAAATTGTTTCTCAACCTAAGAAAAAGCAAAAATATATTAAAATGCTGAATATATTAAATGTTCCGATTAAAAGCACAGATGACATTGGAGATATTACTATTGAAGTTTACACTCCGTCTTTTTTCTGATTAAATATAAATCTGAAGGAAATTAAAAATGGATAAGATAAAAGAATTCAAAGAAGAACGCTTAAGATTAAATGAAATCGTTTTAAAGTATTCGGATCAGGAGATAAAACGATTTTTCAGTCTGGATAATCAAGTTTATCGAGATGACAAGCTATCATCTGCAACAAAAGAGATGTTAGGATTGGTAGCTTCTTTAGTCTTACGGTGTGATGATTGCATAAAATACCATCTTATCCAGTGTTATGAATCAGGAATATCAATTGAAGAAATAGAAGAAGTTCTTTCAGTGGGATTAATAGTTGGTGGTTCAATAACCATTCCGCATATTCGAAGAGCTTTTGAATTTTGGGAAAATCTGATTCAAAACGCAAAATAAATATTTTCCCCGTAAAAAATACGGGGTTTTATTTTAAACTAGGTATTTAATTTAGAATTCATAAATATTTATCTTATCATCCCAATAAACATATAGTTACCTTTTTTAATGTTTACTATTTTCTCTATTCCAAGCTCTCACTTTTCCCTAAGCTTGACAAATAAGATTGCCTCGCATTTTTTGTTTTACAAGTAAATTTTAAATCTAAGGAAAAAATGTGGAAAAAAGACCTATCGGGATTTTCGATTCCGGTGTAGGTGGTTTGACAGTTTTTCGTGCAATCAGGGAGCAATTCCCTCACGAAGATATAGTCTATTTTGGAGATACAGCTCGCGTGCCGTACGGTCCAAAATCACAAAACACAGTAATCGAATATTCAATCCAAAATGCCAGATTTCTCATACAACAAGGCGCTAAGATAATTGTTATCGCCTGTAACACCGCCGCCTCTGCAGCTTTACAGACTCTTTCAAAAATACTTCCTGTTCCGGTTATCGGTGTAATCGAACCTGGTGCAATTAAGGCGCTATCTTCTACCCAAAATGGGAAAATTGGTATTATCGGAACTAACGGAACTATCCAATCTCAAGCTTATCCTTCAGCAATTTCCAAACTTTCTTCATCAATTCAAACATATAGTCAGGCTTGTCCTCTTTTTGTTTCTTTAGCAGAAGAGGGCTGGGAAAATCATGAAGTAAGTAAAATTGTAGCAAAAGAATATTTGCAACCTATATTGGAAAAAGGCATTGATACTTTAGTTTTGGGCTGCACTCATTATCCCATCTTAAAAAAAACAATTTCGCATGTTGTTGGGAAAAATATAAATTTGGTAGATTCTGCTGAAGCAATTGCAGAGCAATTAGCAGAGATAATTCCAAATACGGAAACCGAAGGTATTGGGAAAGATAAATTTTACGTATCTGATAATGAAGAAAAATTTGCTCGCATAGCGGCAAAAATTTTAGGACAAAATATCACGCATCTAACCAAAGTGAAATTAGGCGAAAGTTGGTATCTGTAAAACTATGGATAAATATACCGGTTTTGTTCAAAATATAATTTCCGAAATTCTAAGAATAAAAAAAGGAAATGTAGTATCCATTTCCGCTGAACTTTATAATTGTGAAATTGGTTCAGATCTAACCAATGACATTCCTTTAGTAGAAGAATTAGCTCTATTGATCAGAAAAAAAGCGGCTTTCCCTATATTGGATATCACAACTACAAATTTGCAAAATAGATTCTTTAAAGAAATTCCTGCAGAAATTCATAAACTTTCCACTTCCTATTATTCAAATTGGGTTGATTTGATAGATATCTTTATCGAAGTAGGTTGGCAAAAATATTCCGATGAGTTTTCCACAACATTCCATGATAGTGAAATGAATGAAATCGGACAAAATTTAATTGAAAAGATTTTTGATAATAATAAGAAAATGCTTTTTTTAAATTTTCCAAATCAACAATTAGCTGAACATTTAAATTCTGATTTCAAAAAACTTTTAGATTTCTACTTAGATGCTGTAAATTGTGACTATCGCTACCTGTATAAACAGGGAATAATTCTAAAAGATCGATATTTCTCAAGTGCAAATTATATCATTGAAGATGTTACAAATGTTTTAGAATTGAAGATCAACAAAGATCAAGCTTTGGTAAATAGCGGAAGTTCATCGGAAAACAAATTAATTGTGATGCCGGTTGGATTTATAGAATTTCCTTTGATTCGTAAAAGCTTGAATGGCATCATCAGTGCTGAAAAAATATATTACAAATCTCATCTCTTTAAAAATGTAAAAATAATGTTTAAGGAAGGAAACATCAGATTTATCACCTTTAAGGAAGAGAAAAAAGAAAATTTTATTTTGCAAAATGCTTTAATGCGCAGCAATTCTCATTGCACGCTTACATTAGGTTTCAATCCGCAAATTTCATCACATTCTAATTATGCTTTATATGATAGAGCAATGAATGAAAATATCACATTAACGTTCAGTTATCCCGGAGATTCCAATATTTATGTTTCAACATATTCCGGGAAAATTGGTAAATATTCAAAATTATAAAATAAAGAATTAGGAAGTAACAATGGCTAAACACATTTTCGTTATTGGTGGAGTTTTATCTTCACTTGGAAAAGGAATCACTTCTTCATCCATCGGTTTGTTAATTAAAAAGATGGGATATAATGTTGTGATGCAGAAATTTGATCCATACCTTAATGTGGATCCCGGAACGATGAGTCCATTTCAACATGGCGAAGTATTTGTAACTGATGATGGCGCCGAGACAGATTTGGATTTGGGACATTATGAACGATTCATTGGCAGATCACTTACAGCTAAATCTAATGCTACTTCAGGACAAATTTATGACACAGTATTAAAAAAAGAACGACGTGGAGATTATTTAGGGAAAACCGTTCAGGTTATTCCTCACGTAACAAATGAAATTAAAAGTTTAGTAAGAAAAATCGGCGAAGGTGAAGATGTTGTAATCACCGAAATTGGCGGAACAGTAGGAGATATCGAAAGTTTACCGTTTTTGGAAGCAGTAAGACAATTTCGCTTGGAAGTAGGACCGGAAAATTGTTTATTTGTTTTCTTAACTTATGTTCCATATATCAAAGCTGCCGGAGAATTGAAAACAAAACCCACACAACATGCAACAACAAAATTAAGAGAGATTGGTATTCAACCTGATATTCTTATTTGCCGTAGTGAAGCACCTTTTAATGAAGAGATTAAAAGCAAAATTGCGCTGTTTACCAATGTTCCTATTAAAAATGTAATCAATGCCTATGATGTAGAATGCATCTATGAGATTCCTCGTGTATTTATGCAGGAAAATTTACCTGCTATTATTTGCGAAAAGATGAAGATCAAAGAACATCCAATTGATTTTTCCGATTGGTCTGTAATAATCGATAATATTTTGCATGCTGAAGAGGAAGTTAAAATCTCTGTATGTGGAAAATATGTAGAGTTTCAAGATGCTTATAAAAGTGTGAAAGCTGCATTATTACATGCTGCTGCAAAAAACAATGTGAAATTAATTGTTAACTGGGTAGATTCAGAGCAAGTTTTGATAAATAATGACTTGGAAGAAAAACTAAAAGGCACTGATGGAATATTAATTCCCGGTGGATTTGGAATTCGTGGAATTGAAGGTAAAATCGCAATTGCCAAATATGCTCGTGAAAATAAAATTCCTTTTTTTGGTATCTGCTTAGGTATGCAGATTGCCACAATTGAATATGCCAGAAATGTTTGTGGCTTGGAAGATGTAAACAGTAGCGAATTTGACGAATTTTGCAAAAATCCTGTTATTCATTTGATGGAAGATCAAAAGTATATTGATATGATGGGCGGAAGCATGCGCTTGGGAGCTTATCCTTGCAAAACCAAAGAAGGTAGCTTAGCTCGCAAAATTTATCAAAAAGAAATTATTTCCGAACGTCATCGCCATCGCTATGAATTTAATAATGCATATCGTGAAATTTTAGAAAAAGAAGGATTAAGAATCTCCGGTACTTCTCCCGATGATCTTTTGGTTGAAATTATTGAAATTCCTGATCATCCATTTTATATCGCAGTTCAATATCATCCTGAATTCAAAACTCGTCCGGACAAACCTCAAGAAATTTTCTATAACTTCATCAAAGCTGCTGCAAAAAAATAATTCTCAATTAACCTCCGGAATTCTATTTCGGAGGTTAGTTTTAAACTCAT
>JAMOPB010000468.1 GCA_027064945.1 Candidatus Cloacimonadota bacterium | reverse complement strand
CACAGCCATACGGCTGGCAATATGATCGATAATTTTTAACTGATAAGTGTTTTCGTTGGTGTAATCATCATAATAGGAAATTTCACCATGATGTTGTTCACCAAAAAATTCAAAATAATCATCAATATCAAAAGAACCGTCATTTTCTCCGACGAATCTGATGGGAACGGAACCTTCTTCATCATAAAGTTCTAAATATCGTGGATCAATTGAATCCCAATCAAAAGCAGATTCTGTCTCAATTTCATGTTCTTCAAGGTAATCATCGATAGCTGTTTGAAGATCATCTCGGGTAACTTTATAGATTCCGTCACTATCTACTACTAATTTAATAGCTGTGATTATATCTGCATTTCTTTCAGGATAGGATTCTGCCGGTTTTCTTGCTACGCGCCATTTTTTACTGGTGTTATTGTTGATGAAAAAATTATCACCTGCTTTATCTATGAAATTATTGCTATTTCTCCAAAAGCGGGAATCTTCTTTTGTCCCATGAATATATATTTTCACTTTTAAGGAAGTTGTAATATCCAAAGAGTGTGACTTAGCATTATATTGGAAAGGATTTAGAATAAATGATATTAATGCACGGTCTCTAAGGTAGGATCTTTTACCTTTTATTACTGTCTTTGCAGGGAATGTTTGGTTAGAATTATAAAATTCCTTATCTAAATAAAACTCATAATCGAGAGTTTCTCCATTTGGAATTGTTTTATAAGCAGGAATAATTATAAGACCTGTTTTTCTTGTTTTGGTTTGATCCAAAATTTCCCAACTAATATTCCCATCAGATGGAATTCCTACAATTTCTGAGAAATATGGTAAGATAGGTTTTCCCTCTTCGCTATACGATGAGGAATTTGGGACATAAATTCGATGATAAATTTTTCCTGAAATTTCAGTTTCGCTAATATCATATTCCGGAAGAGAAAATTGAACAATTAAATAATTCTGATTTTCTTCTAAAATTTTAAACGGTTTTGCTATCAAAGAAATACTCAAAAAATTTAATAATACAAATAAAAAACCGTATTTCAAAAACCCTATCTTACAAAATCTCGGCATATAAATCCTCCCATTTTAAATTTTAATTCAAAAAGCAATAAAAAAGTTAATTCTGACAAGCATTTTATATGTTAGATAAAATTGTCTGTAATATTTCTAACGTAGTTTTCTTGCGGATGACATTTCTATCACCGGAGAAATTGTAATGATTCTCAATAAGCCTATCTTTTATCTTTACAGCAATATATACAGTACCAACAGGTTTTTCTTCCGTGCCGCCGTCAGGACCTGCAAGGCCTGTTGTGATAGCAGAAATATTAGCTTGAAAAGTTTTTTCCAAACCTATAACCATCTCTTTTGCCACTTCTTTACTTACAGCACCATATTGTGCTAAAGTGCTCGAATTCACATCCAATGTTTTTTGTTTGATAGAATCAGCATAAGCAGTAATTCCGCCTAAAAAATATGCAGAGCATCCTGATAGATTAACAACAATATTTTGTAGCATCCCGCCTGTGCAAGATTCAGCAAAAGCTAAAGTCATCTCTTTTTTGATAAGAGCATTATGTAATTTTAGCATAGTCTCAGAAATTTTTGTATCAAGGCGCTTTTCAATATTTACAGGCTTTGCAGACCATTTATTTACTCTGCCATGTTCGATGGTTGGAACTCGTTCAAAAGATGGTTTTTCTTCAACGAGCTTTTTCCCTTTGCCGGTAATGCCACGTCCCACTATTTCAGCGATTTTATTACCATATTCTACTTTATCACCATTACCCAAAATTTCTCTTTGGTTAGTGCAAATCTCACCATTAACTTTTACTTTTTCAGTTTGGACAGCTTCTCGCACTTCCTCATAATTTGGAATAAGTCCGGCTGCTTTCAATACTTGGAACAGGAATATTTCTGTTCCTTTATCAATATAAAATTTCATTTTTTATCCTTTAATAACTTTTTGAGAAAATTACTCGCTTCTCGCTTTTTGCTCCGCAATAGATACATTTTCCAATTTCTTGTTTTGCATCTTCGGGAATATTTCTAATAGTAACTTTTAAATCATTTTTAATATTTTCTTCACATTCGGGATTTCCGCACCAATGGCTATTAGCAAAACCTCCGTGTATCTCGGGATTTTCTTTATTATTAGGTGTGAAGAATTTATAGAATTCATCTTTTGTATCAATATTTACAGTATTTTCTTTTTGGAAGGAAAGGGCTTTTTGATAAATATTATCTTGGATTTCTTGCAAGATTTCAGGAAGCGTTTCAATGAATTTATTAAATACAATTCCGCCCTTATCTTTTGGTGCTTTATCTCTTCTTCCCATAAAAAGTGAACTGTTTTCTACATCACGAGGTCCAACTTCCAATCGGATTGGAACACCTTTTTTTATCCAGCCCCAAACTTTATCGCCACCACGTATATCACGATCATCTACAATTACGCGGATTTTTTTCTCATCAAAGCGTAATTTCTTAATTTCATTTTCCAAATCAGAAATGTACTCTTTTACTAATTTTTCTTGTTCTTCATTTTTATAAATTGGAATAATTACAACATGAGCAGGAGCAATTTTTGGAGGAATAATTAAACCGTCATCATCACTATGAGCCATAATTAATGCTCCGATTAAACGGGTTGAAACTCCCCAAGATGTAGTCCACGCATATTTTTCTATTCCTTCTTTGCTCTGATATTTAATATTAGAAGCTTTAGCGAAATTTTGTCCTAAGAAATGAGATGTGCCGGCTTGCAGAGCTTTCTTATCTTGCATCATTGCTTCAATGGAAAAAGTTTGAAGTGCTCCCGGAAATCTTTCTGAAGCTGTTTTTTCGCCTTTAATAACCGGAATTGCTAAATATTCTGAAGCGAAATCGGCATAAACATTTAACATCTTTTTAGTTTCTTCTTCAGCTTCCTCTCTTGTAGCATGAACTGTATGACCTTCTTGCCAGAGAAATTCTGTTGTTCTTAAGAAAAGCCTTGTTCTCATTTCCCATCTTACCACATTTGCCCATTGATTTATCAAAAGTGGAAGATCACGATAAGATTCTACCCATTTACTAAAAGAAGCTCCAATAATTGTTTCACTGGTTGGACGAACAATTAATTCTTCAGTTAATTTTCCTGCAGGTCTCAAACCACCGTTTAAATCATCCTCCAAGCGAGTATGAGTTACTACTGCGCATTCTTTGGCAAATCCATCAACATGCTCCGCTTCTTTTTCAAAGAAACTTTTTGGAATAAAAAGTGGGAAATAAGCATTTACATGTCCTGTATCTTTAAACATTTCATCTAAGTTTTTTTGTATATTTTCCCAAATTGTGTATCCCCAAGGTTTGATAACCATACAACCTCGAACATCACTATTTTCTGCTAAGTCAGCAGCTTTAATAACTTCTTGATACCACTGAGGATAATTTTCCTCTCGTGTTGGGTTTATTGCGGTTTTAGCTTTTTTGGCCATTTTATCTCCTAAATATATCTCTTTCTTTATTTTTCTATTTTTGATGATTTTGCAAAAATGAAAAAGCAAAAATTAGCAAGCTTTCTTACTCTGTAATTGATGACAGAATAAGATGTTACAAGTTCTGACAATTCCTTCTTGTACCAATAGATCGACTTCTTGCGAGTTCATCATTATTGATATGCAAAAACATAAGAGAATTGCTTTATTGCAATATCCTGAATTAGATGATTCAAACTTATTAAATTCACTAGATTGTCAAATATAAAATTAGATAAATTTTTTATAGTATTCAAATTAGCGAAAAGTTAGCAATGAATAGAAAAAATCTTATCGGTTTTTTAGTCTTGCTTGACATTTATCGGTATAAAAATTTCCTAAAACGCATAAATTAATTTTGGAAAAATCAAATTTAAATATGCTATTAAAAAAAGGTGAATAATAGATGATAAGTTCAAACATTGGAAAAGATAAATATGATGTGATTGTGATTGGTGCCGGACATGCAGGTATTGAAGCTGCAATGGCTGCTGCCAAAATGGGAGCTAATACTGCCATTTTTGTTATCAAAATGGAATCGATAGGAAGAATGAGCTGTAATCCAACTATTGGTGGACCTGCAAAAGGACATTTAGCTAGAGAAATTGATGCATTGGGCGGTGAGATTGGTGCAGCAGCAGATTATAGCGGAATCCAATTTAGAATGTTAAATCGTAAAAAAGGTCCGGCAGTTTGGGCACCTAGAAGCCAAAACGACCGATCTTTATATACGGAATACATGACCAATATTTTACAAAAGCAAGCAAATCTTACTGTGATTGAATCATTAATTGATGAACTACTTCTAAGTGATGACGGTAAAAAAGTGTTAGGAGTGCGTTCTCAAATAGGAAAAGATTATTGGGCGCCAAGAGTAATTTTAGCAAATGGAACATTTTTACGTGGTGTAGTGCATGTGGGAAATGTGAATTATTCAGCCGGACGCGCAGGAGAACCAGCTTCTGTGGAACTGGCAAAAAATTTGCAAAAAATGGGGCTGAAATTAGCTAGATTTAAAACGGGAACACCACCCAGAGTTGATATTAATACTGTGAATATGAATTTAGTGGAAGAACAACCGGGAGATGAAAAACCAAGTGGCTTTTCCTTTTTCAGAGATATTAAATTGCGTAATGATGTAAGTTGTTATCTTACTTATACAAATTCTCAAACTCATCACATTATTCAGGAAAATTTGAAAAGATCATCGCTTTATGGTGGGAATATTATTGGAATCGGACCAAGATATTGTCCGTCAATTGAAGATAAAATTGTTCGCTTTAGTGGGAAAGATAAGCATCATGTTTTTATAGAACCTGAAGGATTAAATACTTGCGAGGCTTATGTAAATGGAATTTCAAATAGCCTTCCACCACAAATTCAAGAACAACTAATGCGCACAATCCCCGGATTAGAAAATGCCAAAATTATGCGTTATGGATATGCTATTGAATATGATTATATTATTCCCGATGAATTAAAACAAAGTCTGGAATCAAAAAAGATATCAGGACTATTTTTAGCCGGTCAGATAAATGGAACTTCAGGTTATGAGGAAGCTGCAGCTCAGGGAATTGCTGCCGGTATTAATGCGGTTCTCACTTTAGATAATAAAGCTCCACAAATTTTTGAAAGATCCAGATCCTATTTAGGTGTTTTATTGGATGATTTGGTTACTAAAGGAACAAACGAGCCGTATAGACTTTTTACTTCACGTGCCGAATATAGATTGTTCTTGCGACAAGATAATGCGGCTGAAAGAATGATGCCGATCGGAAGGAAATTAGGTTTGATTTCTGATGTTAGATGGCAGAGATTCCAGAAAAGCCAGGAAATTTTTCAAAGAGAATTATCTTTTCTTGCAAGAAATAAAACTATCAAATCAGATGAACTACGTGAACCGGTAAGATTTAAGAAGTTGCTCAAACGTCCTGATTTCCAATTTAGCGATTTGAAAAGGTTTGGTTATAAAGAACCAAAAGATTTAACTGATGATTTAAAAGAAAGAATTAGCTTAGAAATTAAATACGAAGGATATTTGCAAAGGCAACTTGCTGATATTGAAAAATTTGAAAGAATGGAACATTCTACAATTCCGGGAAATATTGATTTTATGAAAATTGAATCAATTGCTTGGGAAGCTAGAGAAAAATTACAAAAAATAAAACCTTCCTCATTAGGGCAAGCAGCCAGAATACCGGGTGTGAACCATACTGATGTAAATGC
>JAMOPB010000467.1 GCA_027064945.1 Candidatus Cloacimonadota bacterium | reverse complement strand
CTGCCAAAGAACTTTTAACCTCAAATTTCACGTGGATATCTGTGATATCACACATCAAATTTAGTGGAGCAATATTATTTAGTAGATAGCTTAATCCGGCTAAGCCACTTTGCATATAAACTTTCATCTCAGCTTTACGATGACAAGATTTACAAAGAGTAATCAGATTTTCCGGATTATTGGCTTTCTTAGGATTATTGAAACTTTTAAACGGTCTTATATGATGCACATCAAATGCAGTATCGCTTTCTTGCAATCCACAATGCTTGCAAGTGTAATTATCTCTTATTCTGATTTTTTTACAGATTTGTTTCCAATCTTTTCCATAATCATTTTTAGAATTATTCCAATCTCCGTTATCTTTTAGGAAATTTACCAATTTATCATCCAAGCTAAACCAGTATCCCGAAGTGATTTTCGTGCTTGAAGGCATCTGAAGATTTTCATATCCTAAGATTTCATTAGAATTCCATTTCAGACGTTTGTAGCCTGTAACTTGTTCCGTAACTTTTAGTTGTCCGTAAAACTTCCTCCCGTTTTTTATGGAAGAAGATTTTTTTGACTCAATTAAATCAAATTCTGTATTCGCAAGAGCTTGTGTGTAATAGGAACTATCTTCTCGAATAAGATAGGCGATATTCTTCTCAAAATCTAATTTTTCTACAATATAACTGCTTCCATCATGCAGATAAATTGCTTGTGGATGAACCATCCAATATGCACTATTTTCATCAACCATTCCGATAATTTTGTTTTTTTCTTGAAGAACAAATTGATTCACTCCCATATTACGCAACGAAATTTCATTTGCAGGATAAATCTCATCCCGCCAAAAATATCTATCATTTGCCAGATGCAATTTCCCATATTTTTGTAATAAATATAGATATTCAGCTAAAGTTTTAAGCGGGACATTACCAAATTCTTCTGTGCTGAGAAAAGGTTTTTCAAAGACGGCACATTGCAAATGATGCAATAAAATCACAGCGTTATTAGGATCTATCAGAGCTTGTTCGGGTGAACCTTCCAAGAGATAATCGGGATTTTTTGCCAGATATTGATCTATTAACTTTGAAGTAGCTACAAATATAGAAACAGATGGCTTGCCTTTGCGTCCGGCTCGCCCCGATTGCTGCCAAGTAGAGGCAATGCTTCCGGGAAAACCATTGATTATCACGCAATCTAACCCGCCAACATCAATCCCCAATTCCATAGCATTGGTAGCTGCTACCACTTGCACCTTACCTTCACGTAGTAGTTTTTCAATTTCACGTCGTTCTGTCGCCAAATAACCGGCTCGGTAACCTCTAATCTTTTCAGGTGCAAGTTGACCTTTTTGCAAATATGTAACAACCAGTTCCACCATTCGGCGGGTATGGGCGAAAACCAAAGTTTGTTTTTCCTCATCGCGCATAAATCTTGCGAAGCGAATACTCTCTTTCAGTGCGCTGCGTCTAATTCCCAAATCAGCATCAATTATAGGCGGATTATAGATAATGAAGTGTTTTTCGCCCTGAGGCGAGCCATCATATGCGATATGCTGAAAATCCGATTCAATGAGCTTTGAGATAAATTCATTCACATTGGAAATGGTAGCTGAAGTGAGTATAAATATTGGTTCCGAATTGTAAAATTTGGTAATTCGCTTTAAGCGCCGGATAACATTGGCGAAGTGAGATCCGAAAACTCCTCGATAGGTATGAACTTCATCAATAATAATATATTTAAGATTGCGGAAAAAATCTGCCCATTGAGTATGATGCGGTAAAATTCCAAGATGCAGCATATCCGGATTGGAAAATATGATATTGGCATTTTCACGTATTTGTCTTCGATGAGCCGAAGGAGTATCTCCATCATAAATTCCTATTGCGGGGCGTTTGGATAATTTTGAGGTCAAAGAGATAAAGCTATCTTTTTGATCTTGAGCCAGAGCCTTGGTAGGAAAAAGCAAAAGAGCTCTGGTTTCATTATCACCTAAAAAACTATCTAAAATTGGTATTTGATAGCAAAGACTTTTCCCGCTGGAAACTCCCGTGCTAACAACTAAATTTTTCTTATCTAACACATATTTAATAGAATCTGCTTGATGAGAAAATAATTTTTCAATACCTCTTTGTTTCAGAAGGTTAATTAGAATGGGATTTAATTCTGAAGGAAATTCTCGAAAATCAGCTGCTCGAGCAGGAAAGATTTTATGCTCTACAACATTATTCTTTATCTGAGAATCAGAGAGTAATTTTTCAACAACTTGCATTATAAATTACATCATTTTGCTACGTTTATTAAGAAATTGTAATAAAGCCTCATCGAAAGGAGTTTTTGTGTTAATTGGATAATATTCTATATAAGATTGATGGCAACGCGTTTTAAGATAATCCTGATTTTCGTTCATCGTTTTTTGGTAATCTTTGCGAATTTGCCAAGGATTAACCACAATTTTTTCACCAGTTTCACTATCTATAAATTCAGTTTCGTTTTTATAATCAAAATCGATCTCTTTGGCATCTTGCAAATGAAAAAGTATCACCTCGTGTTTATGATGTCTAAAATGTTGCAAACCTGATAATATTTTATCGGGATCATCTAATAAATCAGAAATTAAGATAATCAAACCACGTTTTTTTATTCGTTCTGCCAAATTATGCAACACTTCCGCCGTATTGGTTTTTGATTCCGGTTTCAGATTATATAATGTAGAATAGATTTGATTCAAATATGAACGCACAGATCGAGGTGGGATATAATTAGAAATTTTTTCTGAGAAAGTAAGTAATCCCACCGCATCTTGTTGTGAAATCATCAAATAAGCTAAAGCTGAAGATAATGCTTTGGCATATTCCAATTTAGATTCTCCATTACCTGAAAAACCCATAGAGGCACTATGATCAACCACAATATAAGCTTTTAGATTTGTCTCTTCTTCATAACGCTTGATGTAATATCTATTTGTTTTGGCATATACTTTCCAATCCAAATTCCCAATATTGTCACCGGGATTATATTGCCGATGATCGGAAAATTCTACACTGAATCCGTGATACGGCGATTTGTGCAAACCTACAATGAAGCCTTCTACAATTAATTTTGCTCGAAGATTAAATTTACTCAGGTTTGCTACAAATTCTTCACTAAGAAATTGCACTATTAATCCTTATCATCTGATTCTTTAGATTTACGTTTTATTCCCATAAGAATAGAAGCCGGGAAAAGAATAACATAAGCTACTATCAATATCACTACAGAATAGGTGTCTTCTCCGCTTGCCATCATTCCATACCCAATAACTGTCATTATGATAGCAATAATTAAGATAATCAAATTGCTTTTACTGAATATAAATTTCATTTCTACTCCTTCTCTTTAAATTCATTTTTATCAAAATACTTGCCCCTTAATTCAAGGGATTTTTCAACTGATTCTTGGTCAGAATCTGATTTAATAGATCTATTAATCATATCTAATGCTTGATCCATTTTATCCAACTTAAGATAAATTTCAGCTAAATGATAACTAATCGCACTATCATCTAAAATGCTTTCACAGTGCTCTAACATTATTTTTTCCGCTTCCAAATATTTTCCTTGTCGATAATACAACCAAGCTAAGCTATCCCAATACATCGCTTCTTGAGGTTTTTCTTCCAAAGCTTTCTTAATGAATTTTTCTGCTTGAGGAAAATGTTCCACAAGATTTTCATCTGCAATTGTATAACCGAAAGCATTTAATAGCATTGGATCTTCAGGGGACATTTCTAATGCCAAATCCATCAATTGCAAAAACAGATCTATTTTTCCTTGTTTAGAAGCAGCAATAGCTGCCATATAATAGTCTCTTTCATTTAAATCTTCTTGCTTCGAAATCTTCTCTTGTAAATATTCCAAAACCAGATCATATTTTCCTATATAACTTAGATATTCTGCTACATAAGATGTGACTTCTAACTTTTCATCATTGATTTTATCTAAAATAATTTCCGCTTCATTAATCTTTCCATTATCTAATAAAAAATTACTCAAATATGATAAAACTTCATTATTTCCCAAAATTCCCGATGGCATATTTTCTATAGATGCAAGAAGTTGAGAATTATTTTCTTCGATAATATCAGAAATCATTTTTAAAGCAAAAAGAGTACTTTCATCCGACCAATAATTTCCTATATTGTTTAGCAGAATTTTTCTTCCTTCAGCATCAGCTTTTTGATAAATTGATGCAAACAAAACTATTGTTTTAGGAAGTTCTTTTGATAAGCTAAGAACATACAACACTTGCTGATAATCGTTCAACTCTGCAAATGCCAAAGCAGTATTATATTGAACAAAATCAGGTGCTTTGATGTTATCTTCTTGTAAAAGTAAGCTGCCTATTTTTGCCACATTCTCCCAATCTTTTTTTTCCACAAGGAATACAAGAATAGAAGCTTGAACATATTTCGAACCTGAATTAATGAATTTAGGATATATTGACAACAACTTATCAAACTCATCTTGATTGATTAAATACTCGAAAAAAACCTCACTTATTTGATCATTTATTTGCTGACCATTTTGGACAGCTTCATAGATAAAATCGGAAATAATTCTATCAAGACCAAATTTCTTATAATCAGATTTAAGCTTAGATTTTTTTGGTTTTTTATCTGTCCAAGTAAGATATGCTTTATGGATTATATCTATAATCTTTTTATCATCATCATATTGCAAAAGAACTGAGATAACTTGATTAATATCTTTCCATTCAAGTCCTAACGCTTTATCTAAGATCTTATAATCTTTTTTACCTTCCGTATTTGAAACAGACAAAAAATAAAACAAACAATTTTCCATTGTTGGAAAATCATCTACTAACATTTTAAAGATCCTCTTAGCATTTTCATTATCGGCTGTGCTGATATATGCATTAGCCAAAGCATCTAATATCCTTTGAGAAACAATATTTCTTTCCAGATAAGATTCACCAAGTTCAATAAGCTTAGCATTATCTTCAGGATTAAATTGTGCTGCCAGAGCTAATATTTCCAAAATAATTTCTTTGATATAAACATTATTAGGCGCAGACTCATCTGCTTTCATATATAGATTAAGCGCTAATTCATAGTCTCCGTTTTGCAAAGCAGTTTCCGCCATTGTGTAATAATACACTGAAATGCTATTGGAAATTTTAGGATCATTTTTTTCTTGAGGTTTGGAAACAGATTTATTTGCGATTGTGGAACAACCGACAAATACCAATAAACTAAGAAATAAGAAGGGCTTTATAAAAGCCCTAAAATTGATATATTTTATCATTGAAGTAACCCCCGATCAGTGATATCTTATTTAATTAAAATGTCATAGAATAATTCAAAGATATTGTTCGATTTGCACCATTTGTGTTGTCAAAGTTTTTCAAAAGATCTTTGAAAGATATTTTTCCTACTAAATTTTCTGTGAAATGAATATCAAATCCTGCATTGAGATAGCCGTTATTATCTCCTCTTAATTCAGGAATAAGAGTTTCAACATAATCTTCATTATCATTGAAAGCAAAATCATATTCAGCACAGAAAACAATAATACTGCCAATTGATTTATCTAGTCCTAAGAAAATATTCGGATCTTTATCTTTATCATCAGTTTCTAAACTATAATTTACACCTAAGTGCAATCCTAAATTTCCCATAAAATTGCGATTACTACTTGCAACTAAATAAAATCCTTTTGATTTTGTATCAAAGCGGTTTATCTCATCTGTTCCATCGTTTACGTGGTGATATTTACCATAACCTCTG
>JAMOPB010000466.1 GCA_027064945.1 Candidatus Cloacimonadota bacterium | reverse complement strand
AAACCACATATGACATATAAAGTACCCCTTAATTAAATCTAAAAGATATGGATAAATCAGATGTTTGCTATAAAAAATTTGATCATAGTGTTGATAAATGAAAATTTTTTCTATTATCTTCTTGAAAAGTTCTGAAACCCAAGTAAAAATTAAATCATTCATGGGTTTAACTCCTTTCAGGAATTTTTAATAAAGGTTAATTTTATCTCCTTTCTCCCGAAAGGAGGTCTCTCCTTTTTGACACAATTAATTTTACACTGCCATTTGAGGCCCTTTTTGCTATTAACCATTTCTTTTCTTTGCTTAAAGAAGGTGTATAAAATCAGATTGACATTACCTTTATTGCGTATAATGAGTGCCTACTCACTAATTCCGATATCTAAAAAATCTTGACAATTATGTATTCTTAATGTAGAATTTTTCACAAATTATTTTGGAGGTATAGCAATGAAAAGAATATTATTACTTTTTTTTACTTTTACTTTATTAACTTTCTATTCTTATGCAACTAACCCTTGTGTCTACATTGATTATCCAACATTGGTTCCAACCAGTGGAGTTTTTAAGTCCATTAATGCCCTTATACCCTGTAATCCGCTTAAAGTAAAATTCAATATTAATGATCTTCAAAATAATAATATTTCTGGGTTTACCATCTCCATGACCTTTTCATATGAGGGAAAAAATACTGTTGGAGATGATTATTCTATTCCTGCACTTCTTGGATCAACACTTGCTGATTCAAATAACCCAATAAATCTTGCTGTTTGCTCAGTAAATAGTTTATCTAATATTCAAATAGAAGATGTCCAGATTGTCAAATGGAATTCAAAAGAAAATATTATTAAAATAAATTTTAAAAACATTCAGAACTGGAATGGGGATGATGTATATATTTATTTATTTTTTGGAAGTGGAAATTATCCACACAGTGGTAATTACTATACAAATTTTCCCCAGAATAAAAATCAAAAACCAACATTTCTTTCATTAAGTTCCATTGATTGGAACAATTATTTTGATTTAAGTTACCCCGTGTACTTAAATGTAAATTTTAGTTTAGATAATACTAACGTAGATATAATTCCGTCAACTGTTAAACTTTTCAAATTTGACAATAACATGAGTTGGAGTACGGATACAGTTAATACCATTGGTACAGGGAAAAAGTTTGATAAATTGGTTGTGGCAGATGTGGGAGTTCCACCTGAAGGAGGAGAATCTTTACCAATTTCAATGTTTGGTTGGTTTACAAAGGACTACATTTCCATAAGTTCTGAGGATAAAACTTTAAATATTTTATTTGGAGAAGATCCAAGCGGTAGAATTAGATCTGCTTATCTTCCTTACACGCCAGTAAATCTTTCCTGTGGAGATGTGGATGGAGACGGAAAAAATGAAATTTTGGTGGCTGGTTCTGATGGAAGTTTAAATATTTATAAACTTTCAGATTTAACCTTTTCAAAATATGGCATTCTTCCTCAGTTAGAATTTAAGGTTGTGCTTCCTGAAAATGTCATAGACTCATATGTGGATGATATAAATGGAGATGGTAAGTTTGACTATATTTATATCGGTGGAGATACAGATAAAGTATATATTTTATATGGAGATGATTTTTCCAATTCAGTTTCCTACGATTTAGATGGTATTCCCAAGAAATTGGTTTCTGGGGATTTCAATGGGGATGATTTAAAAGATATTTGCATTGCGAAGGTTTCTGGGAACAATGTCGCTGTGCTTTATAATAATGGTGATGGAAGTTTTGATCTGGAAGAGAAATCTATGGTAAATTCAATACCTCTTGATAATGTGGATAGAGGAGATTTTGACAGGGATGGGGTAGACGATGTGGCGTTTACATCATCGGATAATGATGGTATAGTTGTGGCAAAAGGTAGTAGTGAAGGTCTTAAATATGAAGATTTTATAGGGTTAACCTGTTCACCCTCTGCAGTTTCCGTTGAGAATTTCGATGGGCAACATGGAGATGATGTACTTGTGGGCTTTTCAGATTATTACAAGTTGTTGCTTTGCACAAGCGATGAGAATGGTGATATTGTTCCTAATTATTCCATAAATACAATTGAGGATGTATCAGTTGATCCAAATGGGGATACAGTTCTTCCAGAAGATGGAATAGTAAATGTGGTCATGGGTGTGTCTTATGGTGGAGTTAATGACAGAAGTGGTATTTCCGCAATTTCAAAAAACCATTTCAATGTTTTATTTTTTCCAGAATTTAAAAATATATCCTTTTCCATTATTAATCCTAAACAAGATCAGAATATGAATGTTAACTTTAATTTATATGATGAATATGGAACTTTAGATACTTATAAGGATATTTCAATAAACAAATCCTCTCAATATGCCCGCTATTTTTCATCTGATGAAATTTTCGGAGACCTTCCTGATAACAATCAATATGTAAAGGTTTTCATTACTGATCCAAGACCTTATGGTATGTACCTATTAAATAATCCAACAAATCCCCATTATTTGGATGGAGGAAAGAATTTAAGTGCCTATGATATTGCTGGAAAATTGTATATTCCAATTATAAAATTAAATGGAGAAGAATGGAAAGATAATGAAAAAACTGTTTTATATCTGATTAATCCCTTTAAAGACACGAGTCAACATGTTACATTAAATCTTTACTATTCCGATGATAGTGAAGGATATCTGGTGGAAAGTAAAAGTATTTTTCTTTTTAAAAATCAAAAAAGAGAAATAGATTTAAAAAATTTCTTTTCAACTTTTTCTGATAATTATGTTAGTGATTGTAGTTCTTATTATGTGGAAATTTCGTCAAATGAGGGAGTTATTGCAACTGAAGCCTTTGGAGATTTTTCAAACAACTTAGCCTGCATGGAGGGTTTAAAACAAAATTCCCCAACTAAGACCCTTTATTGCCCACATGTGGCCTGGGGAAAATTTGGGAATATTAATTATTATTCAGAATTGAATTTAATTAATGTTTCAGATACCCCAGGTAGTGATCAAAATTATGTGAATGTAAAAATTGAATTGTACAGTGATACTGGAGAACTCGTAAAAAGTGGAGAGGTAATGATGGGACACAATGCAAAATTATTTTTAGATCTGGAAAATTTCTTTGATATTCATACTGCAACTACAGGATATCTTAAGATATATACTGATGATAATGTTGAAAACTTTAAAATGATTGGAGCAATAACATTTGGAGATGCAGACAATAGCAAGTTTATGGCCTCACTTCCTTTAAGTAGTGCTCCCGGAAATTTTATAACTGGACACATTGCAAATGGGGAAATAGGGGATGTTAACTATTTTACAGGTTTAGCAATATTATCCCCATATGATGATTCAAACGTAACAATTGAATGTTTTAATCAGGATGGACTAAAAGTAGCAGAAAAAAATATAAATATAAATCGGGGAACAAGATATGTGAAACTTTTTAGCGAGATATTTCCTGATCTTGGAGATATGTTTGGTGGATATGTAAAGATAAGGTCAACAGAAGAAGAAAAATTATTTGTATTTCAATTGTTTGGAGATAATGATCTAAATTTTTTAAGCGCAGTTCCTGCTGTTGAAATTTCCAACGAAGAATAAAAAAATTTTCGTATTAATTTTAATTTTTGAAGGTAAGGCTTTTATGAAACCTTACCTTCACTTAGGAGTTTAAAGTAACTATTGTTTTTTAATCTATGAATAGCACATGAAATTCTAAAGTAATGTATGTTTTCGGAAAAATAAACGAGAAAAAAGGGAAAAGGTATTTTGCACAATTTCTTCAATCCTTACTCAACACCCAGTCATTTTTGGATTCCCTACGGAAAATACAAAATTTCTCAATTAATTCACTGCAAGTTTGGAAGGATTTTTAATCACTGAAAGTTTTAATATAAAAAAATAAAAAATAACAGGGTGATTTATTCAATCACCCCACAAAACCAATCTAAAAATTATACATACATGAAAACACAAAGAGATCTTTTCTTGTGGCGAGATCTCCTGCAAAATCTATCTGCCAATTTTTAAATGCCACAAGTCCCACCCCAAATGTTGCATGGTGGTCATAGCCAAGTTCCGGGTTTACATAAGGAGCGTCAAAATACACTCCCAGTTGAGCAAGAATTGAAGGTAGAAGAGGAGAATCAGGCGGAAGTGAATGGAGTTCTTCAATGAGTTTTTCCGCATTTATTTTATTATACTCTTCTGACAAATAGTGAATTGAAGGGTCTGGCGATGCATAATACCCCAACCTTAAAGATAAAGAATTATAGATACCTATTGGTATAGTATATTCCACTCCAAATCTATATTCATTGTTATCTTTCCATCCAAAAAACTTTCTAACATCTTTAGGCATAATCTCCAAAAATTGCTTATTTAATTGTGAATAATACATTCTCACTACATCAAAACTTACTGTCCACTTATCATTTGGAAGGCAGGTGAATCCAAAACCCAGCCTATCAGGTACATTTATTTCAAAATCATTATAGTCTTTTTTTATACTTACAGAGTTTCCCTCCTTACGCATTTCCAAATTTTCAAAGAAAGTGGTTCTTATGTGGTGTTTTGCACCATACCTATATACAAGACCTATACTTATTTCATCAATTGGTCTCCACTGACACCCAACTACATAGGAAAGTTTCCAATCTTCATCGTTGATCTCTGTCATTATTCCAATATTGTCTGGAGTAGTCGTTCTCAAGAGATAAGATATGCGTGGAAAACCGGGAGGAACTTCTCTATTGGGATCTAAATTGACAGTTTCAATGGAATTAAAATCAAGATGTGCTGCTCTAATCGAAATCCCAGCAGCAAATGTCTCATGGAATTTTTTTGCAAAGGATATTCCATAATTTGTAAGGTGAAAATCGATGTATATCTTTTCTTTATTTAAGAACCATCCATTTATATCCTGAAAATCAGATGGCAATAACATATCTTTATTATTTAAAAGTATCTGGAAGTTTGCAAGTTCTTGCCTGTAGATTGCAATTGCCCAACTATTTTTCGGATATACAAAACTCAAAAATGTTGGGCTATTTACCCATTTATAAAAGTGTTTCCTATATAATTTAATTTGATCTGAATCATAAGCCCAGTCAAATGTATATTTTATCCTTCTATACTCTGAGAAAACCATGGGTCTTGGTATAAAAATTAATCCTGCTGGATTTGTTTCAGAGGCTGTGGCATCATTTGCAACTGCAATGAAAGCACCCCCCATTCCAGTGGCTCTTCCTCCAGGATTGATGAAATTAAATCTGAAATTTGAAACTGTACTTGGAAAATATATTAAGTAAAAACTATCATTGGAATCTTCTGAATTCTGAGAAAACATGAAACCAGAAAAAATTACCAGAAATATTAGAATTAAAAATAAAACTTTTCTCATATATCCTCCTCTATTTTTTTATTTCCAATTGATCAAATCCCACAGATGGAACTGCACTTAAAAAAGTAAGGTCATCATCACCAAAAAGTTGAAATACGGTTATTCCAGGATCTAAATAACTTTCGTCATTCACAATGATATACCCACCTGCAACAGATGTTAGATCTGGAAAGATCTCACTTAAAAGTCTAACATATCTCTTCTTTTTCTTAAGAGTTATCTCTTTTTCAGTAAGTTTAATTCCATTTTTATCAAAACAGGAAATTTTTATTACCCTCATATCATCTGAGGAATTTAAAATTGCTATTCCTGTAAAATAAGAAATTCCCCCAATTTCTCCATTAGCCATATGTCCCATTATGTAAGAATCATTTGCTGGGGTTACAATTGGAAGTGAAGAGATAAATTCTCCATTGTCCTTATCTCCAAAAATAACAGCCCCTATTAAAGGAATTTCTTCTTCTGAGTTAATTTCA
>JAMOPB010000465.1 GCA_027064945.1 Candidatus Cloacimonadota bacterium | reverse complement strand
GTTCCAAAAAGCATCATCATAACCATTAGCAATGTTGTGATTAGCGAAAATACAAAGATAATAGTTTCAGGTCGTTCTTTGCCGCCTAAAACCCGAACCAAAGTATAAGCAGCTCCAGCAAAAACCGCTGAACCAAATCCCGCTAAAGCGGGTAAGATAGAAAGTTCAAAGCGTGGTTTTACAATTAATAAAGCAGCTAGGAAAATAATAATCATCGCTGGGACTTGAACTTTGGAGATTTTTTCTTTTAGGAAAATAACCGCAAAAATCGTAACAAAAAATGGTGATAATTTATTCAGAATTGCCGCATCTGCTAAAATCAGATGAGAGATTGAATAAAAATACAAAACCATTCCGATAGCGCCTAATAAAGAACGGGAAATCAAAAATTTTGCACTCTCTTTTTTCCCAAATAAAGCACTACCGTTTTTGAAGCAAATAACAGCAGCTATAAGCAAAGAAACGATATTGCGAAAAAAAACTTTTTCATAAGAAGGTAGATCTCCGGCCAATTTCACAAAAGCTTGCGTAACAGCAAACGCAAAAGCGGAAATTAGCATAAAAACAACCGATTTAGTTTTATTCGTCATATTTTATTTAAGATATTTATTAAACCATTCGATCATTTCAGCTAAAACATGCAAATTACTTTTTCTGGCAGCATATCCATGGCCTTCCAAAGGTAAAAGCACCAATTTGGCAGTCCCGCCATTACCTTTTAGTGCATGATACATACGTTTACTTTGAATTGGAAAAGTTCCTGAATTAGGATCATCTTCTCCATGAATAAGTAACAATGGTTCTTTTATCTTATCTGCATACATAAATGGAGAAACTTTGAAATAAAAGTCTTTTGCTTCCCAAAAAGTTCTGCGTTCACTTTGAAAGCCAAAAGGCGTAAGAGTTCGATTATAAGCTCCACTTTTTGCAATTCCAACAGCACAAAGATCAGAATGAGCCAAAACATTTGCTACCATAAATGCACCATAGCTATGACCGATAATCCCCACTCTTTCCCTATCTATAATTCCTCGTCCATCCAGATAATCTATCGCAGCTTCAACGCTTGAATTTAATTGTTCGATAAATGTATCATTTACTGTTTCAGGATCACCAATTATCGGAATAGAAGCATTTTGCAAAACTGCATAGCCTTCTAAAGCAAGATATTTCAATGATGCTCCGGAAAATTTTGGATAGATATTATCTGTATTGCTAACTTGGCTTGCTGTAGCTGAATCTACAAATTCTTCAGGATATGCGTGAATGATTAAAGGCAATTTATCTCCCTCTTTATAATTAGGAGGTAAGTATAATTTCCCTGAAAGAGGAATACTATCTTTTCGGGAATAATAAACCAATTCACTAGGCAAACTTTCGATCTGAGGATTAGGATTTTTATAGAAAGTAATTTGAGTTCTTTCTCCCGAATTCAAATCAACTTTATAATAGTTTGGCCAAACTGTTTTACTTTGGGAATAAATTACAATTTCATCCAACTCTTTATTTGTGAAAGCGATAAATTTTTCATAAAAACCTTCCTTACAGCGGAAAAGTGTTTTGGACTCTTTCGTTTTCAAATCAAATTCTGCCAGGAAAGGATATTTACCTTCGGGGGTTGCACCATTTCCTCGACGATAAACTTTCTCGCCGTTTTTCAAGAAAACATAAAGCCCATTTTTTGTTTTCTTATAAATCAAATCACCCGGATCGTTATAAATATCTTTATAAGAACGAGCTTCCAATTGCTCTTTAGCTCCTGTTTTCAAATTATATAAATAGCTATAGATCCAAAAATTATCCCTATCATATTCCGTATAAATCAATTCATCAACATCGCTAGACCAATCAATTCCATTATAGCGATATTTTGTGCGGAACAGTTCTTTTGGCTCACCGGTAAAAGGTGCAGATAAAGATACAACCCGATCTCTATTTTCTACTTCAACCTTGGGATCTCCTTCATCAAGAGCTTCCACCCATACCAAAGTTGCCTCTTTTAGCGGTTGCCAATTATAATTACGAGGTTCTTTGCGTGTTCCGCCAATTGGAATTTGATCTTGCAAAGGTTGATTGGAAAGTTCTTTCACTAAATTACCCGCTTTATCAAAAACAAGATAAGATTTTGGGAAATAATAGTAAGGAAGCAGATAGGAATAAGGTTTATTTATTCTGGAAGCTAATAAATATTCGTTATTGGGAGAAAATTCTACAGACATATAAATTGCCGGCTCTCCAATTTTTTTTGCTTTCCCGTTTTTACTATTCACCAAAAGTAATTGAGATGTAAAATAATACTCGAAAAGTTCTTCATCGTGTTGATTTTGTAAAAGATTCTGATAGGTACGAACAGTGCTTTTTTTACCATTTGTTGATTGGACAATCGGAGCAGTAGGCACAGTAATTTCATCAGTCATTATCCCTCTTTTGGGAATTGATTTTACCAATAAAGTTTTATTATCATTTAGCCAAGATACAGAATTATAGCCAAACGCATCGTTAACCATAATTTTATTCAAATGTTTTATTTTCCCGGTTTTTACATCAATTATAAATAATTTTATTCCGTTTTCAGCTTCATAACTTACAGCCATTTTGCTATAATCATTATTAAATATTCTCTGGCGAATTTTAATATCTTCGGGCAAATCAATTTTTCTTCTTTCACCTGTTTCCAAATCCACAAAATTAACCATATATCCAGGCCATCTTTCAATTTCTGCATTCAATCTAGGAGAGATTTCTTTACCTGCTAAATGTAATTTTTTCTCTGCTAATTGTTCTAAAGTCTGGTACCGACGATAATTTGCTTCCACTGCAAAATTGGAATATTGAACAATACTTAAATATGGTGGCTGTGGTGCATCAAATATCTTTTTGATATATTCTTCAGGTTCTTTATATTCCTGACTACTTAGCATTAATCCTATACTAATTAATATTAGCGTTAATATATATTTTCTCATTATTTCTCCTATAAATTTATACTTACATAAAATTATTAACTATTAATTTTCTTTTATTTTCTTATATGAAAAACTCATAAAATCTTGAATTGTGTTTATATGAACAGAATAAGATCTTACAAAATCCAACAATTCTTTTAAACCATTAATCTTCAGATTTTATTGGATTTTGCCTTAATTGCTGTTGCTTTAATTTTCCCCACCAATCCAAACGTTTTTGAATATCTTTTTCAAATCCGAATTTTGTAGGAGAATAAAAAATCTGCTCACCCATTAATTTAGGAAAATAATTTTGATAGATATAATGGTTTTCATTATCATGATCATACTGATAACCTTTGTTGTATCCAAGATCTTTCATCAATTTGGTAGGAGCATTTCTGATGTGAAGAGGAACTCCCAATTCACTACTATTTTTTGCAGCTACAGCCGCTTGTTTATAAGCAACATATGCAGAATTACTTTTCGGAGCTGTAGCTAGATAGATTACTAATTGAGATAAACCCGTAACAGCTTCCGGCATTCCTAAAAATTGGCAACTATCTTTTATTGCTATAGCTTGCACGATAGCATTTGGATCTGCAAGACCAACATCTTCCGTAGCAAAACGCACCAATCTACGTACAATATACATAGGATCTTCGCCGGCTTCTAACATTCTGGCCAGCCAATATAATGCAGCTTGAGGATCACTTCCCCGCATCGATTTATGTAGAGCAGAAATCAAATTGTAATGTTCTTCTCCATTTTTATCATAAAACATTGCTTTCTTAGAAAGAATTTTACTTACTTTTTCCAATCCAATCTTTTCAGCATCTATTGCTCCTGCACAGATATTTTCCAGATTATTTAAAGCTTTTCGCCCATCTCCGGCTGCTTGTGCAACCATAAAGTCTATGCTTTCTGTTGAAAATTCTAATTTTTTGGGAAGATGTTTAATCCCCCGCAAAATGATCTCTTTTATATCTGCAGGTGATAAAGCTTCCAAAGTAAATACACGGCATCTGCTTAACAATGCCGGTATTATTTCAAAAGAAGGATTTTCCGTTGTTGCACCAATCAAAATTATTGCGCCGGATTCTATGTAAGGCAAGAATGCATCTTGCTGTGCTTTATTGAATCTATGAATCTCATCAATAAATAAAATTGTAGATTTATTCTGCTCTTTTAGAGTAAATTCTGCTTGTTGCATTACTTTTTTAACTTCTTTAATTCCGGACAAAACAGCGCTAAAAGACAAGAAAACATTTTTAGTGTTATGCTCTATGATCCTGGCAATTGTTGTCTTTCCTGTTCCGGGAGGACCCCATAAGATAAAAGAGCTAAAATCATCGTTCTCAAGCATTATTGGCAACAAGCTTCCTACAGAAAAAAGTTGTTGCTGACCTTTAATTTCATTTAAATTTGTTGGTCTGATTTTTTCTGCTAACGGAATATTTGTCGGCTTTATCGAATTTTGGAAGAGAGATATTTGCTCTGACATTTTTTCCTCCAGCTACTAAATTTATATGAATCCTCTAAAATATCTTAAAGCTTTGATGTAAAGTATTATGATTATCAGAATACTTTTTTTTTTGATAATCATAATTCTAAAAACTTGACCAAAATATCTTTTCTCATAACTTATCAATTAAATTTTATTGAAGGAGAAATGGTCTAATGCCCTGTTTTTTTGTTCCTCATTTGAAAAAAGATAGTCACACAATTACAATTATAGGAGCTGAACATCATCATATTGTTCACGTATTCCGACGACAAGAAGGTGATGAAATTTTACTTACCAGCGGTGATGGATTTCTAGCTAAAGCTAAAATAATCGAGATTGGGAAAAAATCTTTAGTTAGTGAGATATTAGAAATTTCTAATCCGGAAAAATCAATTCCTGAAATTTCAGTTGCAATTCCTCTTCTGAAAAACAAACACGATAATCTGATTGTAGAAAAATTAACTGAGCTTGGAGTAAAAAAGTTTTATCCTATCACAACCGAACGAACTGTACGCAAAGGAAGTAGCAATATTCCGGATAAATTCCAAAAAATCGCCATAGCTGCAATAAAGCAGTGTGATAATGCATATTTACCGGAAATTTCCGAATGTATTAGTTTAGAAGAATTATTGGAAGAGCTTCCTGAAAATGTAGTTCCTGTGGCAGCTTTGGAAGTAGGAAAACATAAGCTAATTGATCAAGTTGTTACTTCAGAACAATCAGTTTGCATTATCATTGGTCCTGAAGGTGGCTTTTCTCCAAAAGAAATTGAAATGATGAAGCAGAAAGAAGTAAAAACAATTAGCTTGGGAAATCATATCTTACGAGCTGAAACAGCCGCTATTACTGCGGTTTCTCAACTATTAAGCGTTTATCTAAAAGCTGACCCGGATTATTATTAAATATTTAAAATTGACAGTTAAATACAAAAAAGAGAAAAATGGAATACAACAAAATCCAAAAGGAGGGAAGTATGACTGATAATGATGTTCGTAAAAAAGTTCAAGATGCAGTAGTGAAAGCAATTCACGCTGGAGAAGATGTAGCAGCAGCTATAAAAAATGTAACCCAAGATATCATCTCTACTAGCAAAGACGAACAATTAGAGACAAAAGAAAAAGTTCAAAAATTGGCCAAAGAAGCATTAGAAGGCGCTAAACAAGGTTTTGAAAAAGCAAAACCTTCTGCTGAAGAATTTGCTAAAAAGGCTTCAGCATCTATTACTGAATCTTTCAAAGAGTATGCTCCCAAAGTTGGAAAATTAGTAAAAGATATTTTCGAAGGTGTTCGCGAAGGAGCAAAAGAAGCAATTAAAGCAAAAAAAGATTGCGATTGCGAAGATGAAGATTGTGATTGCGAATAAACCTTGATTTTTTTTCAAACTTTAGGCTGCCATTAGGCAGCCTTTTTTTTTCATTAGCTTTGGAATAATTATTTTACCAACAACATTTT
>JAMOPB010000464.1 GCA_027064945.1 Candidatus Cloacimonadota bacterium | reverse complement strand
TTTGGCAATTAGCTTATTCATCATCACTTTTATTAATCCGAATGAAATATTTTCTATAGGTTTACAAATGTCTTTTATGGCTGTTTTTACATTGGCTTTGTTTATTCCAAAAATAAAATTGATTCCGCTTCCGGAAAACAATAAACTTTTAGCGTTTAACATTCATCTAATTAATAGTACAATTCTGATAATGCTTTCTTCAGCCATTTTATCAATATTTTTAGCACCACTGACAATTTATAATTTCAATCAATTCAATTTAAATGGGATTTTCGCCAATATTATTGGTATTCCAATTATTGGTGTGGTGCTCAGTTTAGCGTTGATAGTAATATTTATTCCAAATGTTTGGGGACTTTTAGAAATCTATCAATCAAGCCTCTATTTTGTATTAGATATTTTTTTCGCTTGGAGCAAATTCTCTGCCAAATTCATTTTCCTTTGGGATTTTGTATCTTTTAGAATTTGGCAAGTTTTGTTGATTTACATAGCTCTTTTCATCTTATTTTCCCCTAAGATAAAGACGAAAATCCGTTTAGTATCTATCTTTCTAATTATCATAACTATTTTTGGAAATCGCCCAAATCCTCAATTTAAAGTCACTTTTTTTAATTGTGGACTAGGAGACCTAATTTTAATAGAAGACAATGAAAACCGAACTATCTTAATCGATAGTGGACCTCCCGATAATTTTAGAAAATCGGCTCTTCCCTATTTGAAGGAAAATATGATTCCCGACTTAGATTATGTAATAATTACTCATGCTCACTCAGACCATTTTGGTGGTTTGGAAGATGCCATAAATAATCTAAACGTAAAAAATATATTCTTAACGGATGAATTTATGACTCGTAGAATTTGGGAAAATTTTGAACAACTATTAACTGATGAAAACACTAAAATCATCACGGTTACAGATACATTCAGCATCAAATTCCCTGACTATAAATTACAGTTTTTACATCCTGATAAAGAATATTATTCGGAAAATATTAATAATCTTTCCATTGTTACAAAACTTGAATTAGACGGATTCTCATTTCTTTTCACAGGTGACGCGGAACAAGAAGCAGAAGAACATTTAATTCAGAAATATTCGAAATTCATAGATGTAGATGTATTAAAAATTGGGCATCATGGAAGCAAAACAGCCTCATCAGAGGATTTCATTAAAGCAGTTTCTCCTGAATTCGGTATAATATCTACTGCAACAAAAAACAAGTTTGATTTTCCACACGAAGAGACTTTGGAAAAATATCAGTTCTTACAAGATAATCTGATGATCACCGGCAAGGAAGGAGCTATACAATTTATTAAACACCAAAATTTCTGGGAAATTACTACTTTTAAAACTAAAAGAAGGATTATTCGAAAATAAGGAATATTATTCTCTGATATTTTTCAGATCATAGCAAAAAACGACCCTACCGAAAAGGTAGGGTCTAATTTTATTATTTTCAGCAAAATAAGCTTATTTGATAAGCATCATTTTTTTAGTTGAGCTGAAATCTTTTGTTTGTAATCTATAGAAATAAACACCTGAAGCAACTGATTTGCCATTAGCATCATTTCCGTTCCAAATTACATTATGATTAGCAGCTTCCATTTCTGAATTAACTAATGTTTTCACTAACTGACCTTTAGAATTGTAAACTTTTAAATCTACTTTTCCCGGATTAGCTAATGAGAAACTAATATTAGTTGTAGGATTAAATGGATTAGGATAGTTACCTTTTAATTCAGTAACAAGAGTAATATCTTCATCTGAAGATGTTCCTGTATAAACGAAAGTAACTGTTTCCATTGTGCTTTCTTCAGTTTCATTATATTTAGCAACTACACCAGCAGTATATTCTGTTCCATTTGTAAGATCTTCTAATTCAAAAGTAGTAGAAGTAGTATTACCTACTAATACATCTTCTAAATAGATATCATAAGATGTAATTGGGCGAGTTGTTTCTTTATAGAAATGTACATTGTCAAAATAGAAATCTGGAGTTTGACTATCAATTGCTCCAGCAAAGATATCTATTCCACCAAGTTGACATGTTCCTGTTTCACCTTGAGCTGTTAATGAGAAATCCCAACTAACAATTTCAGTACCATCTACTACGAAAGTAGCTTCTTCTTCATCAAGATTAATCACGTTTTTAACTGTGAACCATGTATCCATAGGATGTGTAAATGGTTGCGATTCAGGATATGCAGCATTATATTGTCCATTACCATCATTTCCAAAATAGAATTCAGCAGCCCATTCTATACCTGGTGTTTGATCATGTTGGATGTTATAATATCCACCAAATCCTGTAGGAATATAAAGTTCCATTTCAAAAACATAAGTTCCTGAAGTTTTATTTCCCATTGGTAAGATAAGATCTGAACTACCTACAACGTGTACAGAGTTTGATGGACTTGATGCTTGCTCATCAGTAATTAATGCATCATCAGATCCACCAGGGTTTTGTGTCCATGTAGTCCACATATCAGATACTTCTGCTAAGTAGTCACCAACATTGAATGAATCAAAGTCTTCACTATAATTAATAGCTGGACCTGGTTCTGTCCAAGAAAGTACACCAGTTGAAGCATCTACTGCTAAGTTTTCAACAGGAAGTATTTCTTCTTCACCAATAAATGTGAAAGTTGTTTCAATTGCAGCTGATTCGCCTTCGTCATGAATTGCTGTAACACCAACTGTGTATTCACTACCTACTAATAATCCTTCAAGTTGATATGATTGTTCTGTAATACCTTCAGCAACTAATATACCGTTTTTATATACATTGTATGCACCTGTGAAATCTCTACTTTCAGCACCTGTTACCAGTACATCATCTAGTTTCATATAGTACATATCTGTTACTTCACAATGATTCCAAGCAATGTAGATTGATTGTCCGGCGTAGCTAGATAAATCTACAGTAACTTGATGCCAATCACCTGATTCTAAAGTTTCTTCATATACAACATCACTAAA
Source organism: Candidatus Cloacimonadota bacterium (assembly GCA_027064945.1). GTDB lineage: Bacteria > Cloacimonadota > Cloacimonadia > Cloacimonadales > TCS61 > DAOWES01. Next base: position 3,002 of record JAMOPB010000464.1, on the reverse strand, counting down.
ATCAGCTACATCAGTTCCGCTAGTAGAAACTTTTACATAATAATGTTCAGCTGGCCAAGAATCATCTTGAGTTCTAACCCAGTAACTAAGTTCTGTAGCAGAATCAGCTGTAATTTGAGGAGTAACAAGATAATTATCAGGAGTAAGAGCTCCCACATTATTAACATATGAAGCACTCCAAACAGCACCAGTACCGGTATGAGCTTCTACGCCATCAGCAATAATTTCCCAAGAATAAGTATCTCCATCATTATCAATAACTGTCCAATCAGCAGGGATTCCGGCTTCGAAACCTTCTTCAATAAGAGTTCCGCCAGCTCCGCCACCGCCACCAGCTGGGTCACCCCAAGTTGCGATTCCGGTTGCAGGATCAACAACTAAATCTGTTGGTATTTCTAATTCACCTGAATATGTAAATGGCACTTCCACTAAATCAGATTCGCCATCTGTATAAACAGCTGAAACAGCAGCAACATAATCTGTATCTGCTTCAAGATTTGCAAATGTATAAGTTAATTCAGAAATTTCTTCAGCAACTACAGCACCATCAAGATATACATTGTAACCGATTAAGTTACGTGTATTTCTTGAAGCTTTATTTAAGTTAGCTTTAGCCAAATCATTAAAAGATCTAGCTGGAGCATTATCAAAATCATTTTCTACAAATGTCATTGGAATAGTTCTTCCAGTAGCATTTTCTACATAACCTTTAATATTCCAGTTATAATTTAATGTAGGAGCAAGTTCAGAAAGAGCATCCCAACTTGTACCATTCATAGAAATCATATCACCATAACCAGCAACTGCAGGACCTGCATCTGTTCCGGCTGGGTATTCGCCTTCAGCTTGATCAATGACAGTATATCCAAACCATAATTCGTCTGTACCATTAATTGTTACAGGATTATCTAAGATAACTTCGTTCCAAGCACCCATTGTAGGTGTTACTTCTTGTTCAGCAACTAAAGTAGCAGCATTTTCACCTGTCCAAACTTTTACAACAAAACTAGCTCTTCCAGTTGCTTCATTAGGGAAGAAACTGATTTTAGAAAGAGTCATTCCATTATATTCTGCAATATATTCAGGAGTCCAACGACTTGCCACAGAGAAAGTACCGCCACTAGTAAGGCCAATACCATCATTATTTTCTTCAGCACACCATTGTAACCAACCAGGTTCTGTTTGTCCTGAAGGTGGGAACCAATTCATTTCACCTGTAATAACATTAACTGTAACATTCTCAGGAGCAGCTAATTCATTTGATGAAATTTCAGTAACATCACTTTCTGTTCTAGGAAGGATTCTAAATAAACTATAGCTATATACAACAGGACCGGTTACAGTATATTGTGTACCAACTGCTGGTGTATAAGCAAAGAAATCATCATCAACTGTTACAACACCAGAACCATCATCAATAGTCCAAGCACCGTAATCATCTGCTTCAGTAACACATTCAGCTTCTTCAACTGTAACTAATACACCTTCATAAGCTTCTGTAACGTCGCCAGTAGCAATAATAGCAGCTTCTGGTAAATCATTACCTGAAGAAAGTATCTCGCATACAGTTACATCATTAAGTTCAGTAACACCATAATATTCTGTGATAGTACCGGTAATATTAATTTCATCACCAACTACAGGAGCAACTTCAAGAGCTGGCGCATAAACATACAAACCATTCCAAGCACCAACACCATCTTGAATGTAATATTTACTTTCACCATCTGTAGCTGTAACAATACCTGTAAGTGTAACTTCAGTATCTACCAATAAAGAAGGATATGTTCCATCATCACCGGCAACATCTGTATATTGAACATCATAAATAGTTGTTGGAACTTCACCATTTAAAGTAATATCTAACTGATAATTACCAACTGAAGAAGCACTATAACCATCAACTAAAATCCAATATCCACCAGCTGCTAATTCCATATCAAAAATAGCAGATTGTAATGCTCTGTCACGATTAGCTTTTTTCTCTTCGATTGAGATATTTCTACCGGGAGCTGAATAATCATCATTAAAATAGAGAGGATTCTCACTTGTTAAGTCTGTTTCTGTATCAGCATATACAGCTAATTTAGTGTCATAATCTGATTCTAATAAAGAAGCACTTACTAATGCGGCTTCTCCAAGTTCTAAATGGAACACTAAATCATTACCACCACCAAATGAATATGTATTTTCATATACTTCATTTGTACCGGAATGAGTAAAAGCATTATCAGTTAATTCAGCTTCAATTGCAGTCTCGATAGAATTACCCATAAGTACATCTAACTCAAAATTCACTGTTGTTGTTTCATTTGCAATTACATCAATGTTTTCTGTTGCAGTAAAATAATCTGTTGCAGAACAAACCACATCATAATTTGTAGCAAAAACATCATCAATTTGATATGTACCGTCTGCTGCAGTAGTAGCAGTAAAAGTACCAGCAGTAATTGTAGCACCTTCAATTGGATCTGTTCCATCTGTAACTAAACCTGCAATAGAACCTGTTTCTGCAGCCATTACTTCTGCAATAAAGCTATATGATGCTTCTGGGGGATTAGGTGATGTATAGATTACACTTGCAATATTATTCATAATTTCATATGAATTCTCAGAAGCATAACTTCCAGCAGTATAAGTAATTACAACTTCATCCCCATCGTTTACTGCGAAATTAAAATTCGCTTCTGAACCAGTTTCAATTGTGATATCATCTAAAACCACAACATCATTAACAGCAACATCTACCATTCCACCATTCCAACCGTCACCCCAACTATCATTTAGCATGATAGCAAAGTTAGCTGAAAAAAGCAAACTTGTGAACATTGCGATAAAGACTAAAAATAAAATCTTTTTCATTTTCAATACCTCCGTTTTTTTTAGTTTCTTTTTAAGAATTATAAAACTAAATAAGATTACATAAATTTAAGAAAAAAACTATGTATCTTTCTTATTAGTGTCCAAAATTTGGGTTTACGTAATTAACTGTCAAATATTTT
>JAMOPB010000463.1 GCA_027064945.1 Candidatus Cloacimonadota bacterium | reverse complement strand
AAAATCGAACTTTTAGATGCAATTCCCGAAGGTGAGAAAATTACAATTTATCAATCAGGGAATTTTGTAGATTTATGCCGAGGACCTCATATTGCCAACCAAGGATTGATCAAAGCGATAAAATTGATGAAAACATCTGGCGCTTATTGGCGTGGCGATTCAAATAATAAAATGCTTCAACGTATTTATGGAATTAGTTTTCCATCAAATAAAGAGCTAAAAGTTTATCTTCATAATTTGGAAGAAGCCAAAAAACGTGATCATCGTAAAATCGGTAGAGAATTGGATCTTTATTCTTTTAGTGATGAAGTAGGACCCGGATTGGTATTATGGCATCCAAACGGTGCAATGATGCATGCTATTATCGAACAATTTTGGAAAGATCGTCATTTGCAAGAAGGCTATAAATTAGTCAAAACTCCTCATATTGGGAAAGCTCAATTATGGAAAACTTCAGGTCACTTAGGTTTTTATAATGAAAGCATGTATTCTGCTATAGAAGTGGATGATCAAGAGTATTATCTTAAACCGATGAACTGTCCTTTCCACATTGCAATTTATCAATCTGATATTCGTTCTTATCGCGATTTACCAATCAAATATGCTGAAATGGGAACTGTTTATCGTTATGAAAATTCAGGTTCTTTACACGGTTTGATGCGTGTTCGTGGATTTACACAAGATGATGCTCATATAATTTGCATGCCTGAACAATTAGATTCAGAAGTGGAAAAAGTAGTAGAATTTTCTATTGAGATGCTGAAATCATTCGGTTTTGAAGATTTCCAAATATATCTTTCAACTCAACCTGAAAAATCTGTTGGAGCGAAAGAAGATTGGGATCAATCAACTGCAGCATTAGAAAAAGCTCTGAAAAAGATGAATCTTGATTATGATGTTGATGAAGGTGGTGGAGCTTTCTACGGACCAAAAATCGATATTAAAATTAAAGATGCACTAAATAGAAGTTGGCAATGTTCAACTATTCAATTTGATTTTAACCTTCCTACACGTTTTGGAATGGAATATATTGGTGCAGATAATGAACCACATCGTCCGTTTATGATTCACAGAGCTTTATTAGGTTCTATGGAAAGATTTTTCGGAACTTTAATCGAATACCACGCAGGAAATTTCCCACTTTGGTTGTGTCCTGTGCAAGTGAAGATTTTGCCGATTTCCGATAAATATTTGGATAAATGCAAAGAACTGGATTCTGTTATGAGAAAAGCAGGAATCCGTTCTGAAGTAGATAGCAGAGCAGAAAAAATCGGATATAAGATTCGTGAAGCAGAAATGAAGAAAATCCCGTATATGTGTATCGTGGGTGAAAAAGAGGTAGAAAATAATACTTTATCAGTTCGCCGACACACAGAAGGAGATGTTGGAAGCTTCAGCTTAGAAGATTTTATTAGAAAAATCCAAGAAGAAATAGCTAACAAATAGGCTTTGATAGGATATGAGAATAAGGAAGTGGCATCCATTAGATGTCACTTTCTGTGTATATACTTAAGATAAGGAGAATTGATGGATATCATCAAATTTGTAAGAAATGAATTAGAATTAGAAGCAAAAGCTATTATGCAAGCTGCTTCTAGAATTGATACGGAAATTGAAGAAGCGGTTGAATTGCTAATAAATTGTAAGGGAAAAATTGTTGTCACCGGAATGGGGAAGACCGGCATTATCGCAAGAAAGATTTCTGCTACTTTAGCAAGCACCGGCTCAACATCAATATTTCTTCACGCAGCTGAAGGAATTCATGGAGATTTGGGAATAATCGGAAACGACGATGTAGTTATTGCAATCTCAAATTCAGGGAATTCGGGAGAACTTCTTTCAATAATTCCTTTTATAAAATTCAATAAAATTCCAATTATCGCCTTTACAGGAAATAAAAATTCAAAATTAGCCGAAGCTTCTGAAGTGGTTATTGATTGTGGAGTTCCAAAAGAATATGAGCCTTTTGGATTGGTTCCAACTTCCAGCACGACAGTTGCCTTAGCTATGGGAGATGCTATTGCGGTTGCTCTTCTTAGGAAAAAAGATTTTAAAGAAGAAGATTTTGCTCGCTATCATCCCGGTGGAACTATCGGTAAAAGATTGCTTCTAAAAGTGAAAGACCTTATGCATACCGATGAAAGAAATCCTATTTGTTCTAAGGATACTAAAATGAGTGATGTGATTATGGAAATGACTTCCAAGGGACTCGGTTGTACTCATGTGGTGGATGAATCCGGTATTGTAATCGGAATTGTTACTGATGGAGATTTACGTAGATTATTAAGCAAAGATCTTAATGCACTAGGTAAAACAGCTGCTGATGCAATGCACCCAAATCCTACAACAGTTCAAGCTGAAACTCTTGCCGTTGACGCATTGAATACGATGGAATCAAAAAAAATAACAATGCTTCCTGTTGTTGATGAAAAGAATAAACCAATAGGTATGATACATATGCATGATATGATCGATGCAGGAGTTGTTGGGTAAATATTTCATTTATATTTTACACAAAAATCCAAAGCCTAATTAAAGGCTTTGGATTTTTTTTATATCATATTTCATTCATTAAGTTTGCTAATTCTATAGCACTGGTTGCAGCATCAAAGCCTTTATTTCCTGCTTTTGTTCCTGCTCTTTCGATAGCTTGCTCAATATTCTCGGTAGTTAAAATCCCAAAAATAACCGGCAAATTGTGTTCCAAACCAACTTTGGCAATTCCTTTGCTAACTTCTGCGGCTACAAGATCATAATGCGATGTAGCACCACGTATCACAGCTCCTAAGCATACAATTGCATCATACTTTTTGCGTAATGCCAAATTTTGTGCAATAAATGGAATTTCGTAAGCTCCCGGAACCCATACTATTTCAATGTTGTCTTCTGTTGCTCCATGACGTGTTAGTGAATCCAAAGCTCCTGAAAGCAATTTGTTTGTGATAAATTCGTTAAATCTGCTTACTACGATAGCAAATCTTAGATTATTTGCTGTCAAATTTCCTTGATAAGTTTTGATCATATTATCCTCCAATTCGGTTTATTTTTTGTGTGAAAATGAATAAATTTAGGCAAAAAAAATTTCGGCCGAAATGGTGGGTCTGATAGGATAAGAGGGGGGATATCCTATTAAAGCCATCCACTCAACCGAAAAAAAATATATTATTTGCAACATTTCAGCATATGTCTCATGCGAACTTTTTTAGTTCTAAGATAATCATAATTTTCAGAAATCGGTTTGATTTCTAAAGCTTTACGTTGCACATCTATTCCGTATTGGGATAACTGCTCAATTTTGTCCGGATTGTTTGTCATAAGTTCAATCCGGTGAGCATTCAAATCTTTAAGGATTTGAGAAGCTGTGTAATAATTTCTCATCTCAGCTTCGAATCCCAATTTAATATTCGCGTCAACTGTGTCAAATCCTTTTTTTTGCAATTGATATGTTTTTAGTTTATTTATTAGTCCAATTCCTCTTCCTTCCTGACGTAAATATATAAGAATACCACATTTATGATTACTTATTTCTCGCAAACTTTTTTCTAATTGAATACCGCAATCACACTTCAAAGAACCTAAAAGATCACCTGTAAAGCATTCCGAGTGTAATCTGGTTAGTACAATATCCTCTTTTGAAGGATCGCCCATGACAAGCGCGATATGTGGCTCATTAGAATCTGGTGCAGAATATGCGATCAAATCAAAAGTACCATATTTCGTCGGCAATTCTATTTTTACTTCACGTTTAATTGTTATATCTTTTTTAATCCTAAATTTAATTAAATCTTCAATTGATATGATTTTTAAATTCCAAATTTCAGCAAATTTTCTTAATTCAGGAAGCCTTGCCATTTTGCCATTTTCGGAAATTATCTCACAAATAACGCCAGCAGGATGAAATCCTGCTAATCTGGCTAAATCAACCGCTGCTTCCGTGTGACCGCGTCTTTCCAAAACACCGTTATCTTTTGCTCTTAGCGGGAAAATATGTCCGGGAGAGACAAAACTTTCCCGATTATTATTTGGACTTATCAACTCCTGTATAGTTTTTGCACGCTCATGAGCAGAAATTCCGGTAGTTGAAGAACTGTGATCAACAGAAATTGTGAAAGCTGTATGAAATGGATCTGAGTTTTCAGAAACCATCGCAGGTAATTCTAATCTATCAAGATCTTTTCCTTGCATTGGAACGCAAACCAATCCGCGTCCTTTGGAAATCATAAAATTTATTGCTTCTGCATTTACTGTGGCAGCAGGCATAACCAAATCACCTTCATTTTCTCTATCTTCATCATCAACAACGATAATCATTTTACCTTTTTTTAAATCTTCGATTGCTTCTTGTATTGTATTTAATTTCATTTTTTTTACCTCATTAAAATCCATTTCTAAATAAAAAGTTTTTATCAATATTCCCTGATTTTTGTTTGCTAAGAAATTGCTGAACATATTTACCTAAAATATCAGCTTCCACATTTACTAAATCTCCAATTTTCTTATAACGTAAGATTGTTTGTGCGTAAGTGTGGGGAATGAGTGATATCGTAGCGTAATTACGTTCAAGAATTGCGATTGTAAGGCTAACACCATCTAATGCAATAGAACCTTCTTGTACTAAAAATTGGATCGTGGGAGCTGGAATTTCTAATTTCATCAAGATTGCATTTTTTTCTTTAGAAAGATTAATTATCTTAGCTGTGCAATCGATATGGCCATTAACAAAATGTCCACCAAATCTACCGCCGGCACTCATAGCTCTTTCCAGATTCACATTGCTGCCGATTTTTAGCAAATCTAAGTTGGTTTTTCTAAAAGTGATAGGCATAACATCAGCAGTAAAGAAATGATCTTTCAAATCTGAAACGGTAAGACAAACGCCATTAACTGCAATACTGTCGCCTAATTTTGTGTCAGAAAGAATGTTATTGCACGATATCACCAGCTGTACTTTTTGCTCATTTTTGATGATTTTATGAATTTTCCCAATTTCCTCAATAATACCTGTAAACATATTATTTTCCCCGCTTTGGATATAATGTAATTTTTATATTATCATCCAATTGCTTAATCTCATCTAAATGAAAGTCAAAAGAGTCTTTCAACATTTTTATATTCAAATTATCAATCCAACTTTTCCCATCATTTCCGATTATCTTTGGTGCTTGGAATAAAACTATTTTATCAACTTTATTAGCTTGCAAAAAACTTGTATAAACTCCGGCACCACCTTCTAAGAGAATACTTTGTATTCCCAAAGAATCTAATCTGCTTAGTAAATCTTCGATCGTTTGGAAACCGATGATTCTAAGATTTGGTATTTTTGTTTCTGCATAATTTGGATTTTGTATAAGAGAATTATTATTTATTGCTATTATAAGCGGTTTAACATTGTTTTTCAAATATGCGTTAGAATTTTTTATTTTCTCTAAATCAATTATATTGTTGGAAATTATTACTTTATATGGATTGGAAACAGGCTTGTTTAAACGAACATCTAATGTTGGATTATCTAAAAAAAATGTATTTTTACCAACCAAAATTGCATCTACCGAATTACGCAATTTATGTGTTTCTACTTGTGCTAAAGAATTTGAAATCCATTTGGAATTTCCTGTTGAAGTGGCAATTTTACCATCCAAAGTAATAGCTGATTTTAAAACAACAAAAGGTTCATGTTGAGTTATGGATTTACAAAAATATTCATTCAGAATTTCAGCTTCTTTTCTAAGAATATTTTCAACTACTTCGATTTTAGCTTTTTTTAAGGCTGCAATTCCGCTTCCGGCAACTATTGGATTTGGATCTCGCATTGCACAAACCACTTTAGAAATTTTAGCTGAGATTATTTTTTGTGTGCATGGTGGAGTTTTGCCATAATGATTGCATGGTTCTAAATTTACATAAAGAGTTGCACCTTCGGCAGCTGCACCTGCTTTCTCAAGAGCTATTGCCTCAGCGTGAGCTTCTCCTGCACGTTGATGTGCTCCAATGGCAATTATCTTATCGTTT
>JAMOPB010000462.1 GCA_027064945.1 Candidatus Cloacimonadota bacterium | reverse complement strand
TAGCAATGGATATGGAAGATAACAATAAAGAAGTTTTCTTATATCCGGAACCTGAATTGCCGGCAGTTGCATTTGCATTCAAATTAGATAACCAACAATATGGTCAGCTTACTTACCTTAGAATTTATCAAGGTACTATCAAAAAAGGTGATTCACTTATAAATAGTCGTACCGGGAAAAAAGTAAAAGTTGGTAGAATTGCCAAAATGCACGCTCAGCATATGGAAGACCTTGAAATTGCATATGGCGGAACAATTATAGCAATGTTTGGGGTGGATTGTGCATTAGGAGATACTTTCACACATCCTGATATTCGTTACACAATGCAATCTCCTCATATTCCGGAGCCAATTATTTCTCTTTCTATCAAACCGAAGAAAAATAAAGATTTGGAAGCAATGGGAAAAGCTTTGGGTAGATTTATCAAAGAAGATCCAACTTTCAGAAGTTATATTGATGAAGAAACAGGTGATACAATTATCAGTGGTATGGGTGAATTACACTTAAACGTTTATATCGAAAGAATGCGACGTGAATATGGAGCTGATATCGAAGTTGGCCAACCAAAAGTTTCTTATCGTGAAACTATTACTAAAGCTGTTCAATTTGATTATACACATAAAAAACAATCAGGTGGTAAAGGTCAATATGCTCGTATTGCAGGAATATTCTCTCACAGTGGAGAAGATGAAAACATTTTTGATGATGAAATCAAAGGTGGTGTAATTCCTCAACAATACATTCCAGGTTGTGAAAAAGGCTTTGCACGTGCTTTGAAAAAAGGTAGCTTACTTGGTTATCCTGTTGTTGGATTTAAAATGATCCTTGATGATGGTAATTATCATGCAGTAGATTCATCTCAATTAGCTTTTGAAGTTGCTACTTTATCTGCTATACGAGAATATTACAACAAAGCTAAACCAAGAATATTGGAACCTCTTATGAAAATAAGCGTGGAAACTCCCAGTGAATTCCGTGGAAATGTGATGGCAGCAATCAATCAACGACGTGGTTTAGTTGTTGATACTGTTGTAGATGATCATTTTACTCGTATTGATGCTGATGTTCCTCTTGCAGAAACATTTGGTTTTGCGACTGCATTAAGAAGTGTAACTCAAGGTAAAAGTGAATTTACTATGGAGTTCAGTAAATATGCATTACTTCCTAAAGGTTTAGAAGAAGAATTAATAAAATCTGAACGTGAAAAAGAACGTAATAAATAAATAACACAATAACTTAAAGTGAGTGAACGATAATATCATTATTATTCACTCACTTTTCTTTTAAAAAAAATGTTTACATTAAAACATATATCAAATTAATTGCATCCAAATGGAGACGTGTCCGAGTGGCTTAAGGAGCACGCTTGGAAAGCGTGTATGCGGCAACGTATCTAGGGTTCAAATCCCTACGTCTCCGCCAGTTTTTTTTAGGTATTTAACTTTATAAGATTGACTCTTTTTAAGTTAAATACCTTTTCTTTTATGTGGGCATTTCTTTCTTTCATTCTTTTGGCGGTTCAAAAGAATGAAAGAGAGAAACAAGTTTAAAAGAAAAAGGATAATGAATAATGAAAAATGTATAATGTAAGAATTGACAAGTGAAATGGGAAATGTGAAAAGGGAAAGGTGAGAAGTGAAAAGAGAAAAGTAGCACAAGTTGCCAGCTTGTTTCTTTTATCCGCAACTAAGCAAGTTGCGCTACAATTGAAGACATAGCATTAACCGGATTTTTAATTTTGGATATGGGAACACATAACCACAAACCTTATATCATGAACCTTAAACCACTAACCAACCTTTTCTTTAAATATTCGTGTATATCCGTGCAATTCGTGGGCAAAGAAAAATTCCAATAAGTTGGAATCACTCAGGATACAATTATAGGTAAGGTTTCGCAAAAGGGAAAGTGAGAAGAGTAAATTAATTGCTAATCATTAAATGTTTTTATCCAATCTATTATAAACTCAGGCTCTCACCGAAGTAAGAGCCTAAAATCTAATGTTTAAGATATATTAATATCTATAAGTTATTCCCATTCCGAAAGCTAAAACATTTAACATATGTTTTCCCGGAACATTAGTCATTTCACCATTTTCAATATTTGCGTCTATATCTCTTTCAGCACCAAACAGATATTCTCCTGCAAGATCAAAAGAAATGTTGCTTTTTGTATATCCAATACCGAATGTTCCTACATGATTTGTGGAAGATGGGAAAAGAATGCTCATATGCTTGTCTGGAGCTGGAGCTGGATCATAATAATATCCACCTCTTAAAGCTAAACAAGGCTTTATTTGATATTCTAAACCAAGGCGATATTGAATTGCATCTTCCCAGTTTAATACAAATGTGTCATCACCGGAAGCTGCAGTAACAGCAGTCCATGTATCGTCATCAAATTCAGTAACAAATTTATCGGAGCTATAACTCCATGCACTATATTGAATATCTGTATTTATTGTAAGTTTTTCACAAGCTTTATATGATATTCCTGCACCTATCCATGTTGGCCAAGCTACTTCACGATCGAAATCGGATTTTGTAGATGCTCCGAGTAAGCCCATTAAATCATTTTCAGCTTCACCTTTCATTTTAACCGTTGATTTTGTTCTAAAAGAGGTTCCTAAATTTAAATTTTCAGACAAATGGAATAGTCCACTAATTGTTACACCATATCCAAGTCCGGTAGAATTTTCTTCATATTGGAAAGATGTAGGAGTATCTTCTACACCATCTCCATCAGTATCTAAAACAATATTTGCAGGTCTATTTATCTCAAACATGCCGTACATAATATTCATAGCTAAACCAAGTTGGAATTTATCAAAATTATAAGCAATTGCAGGTGAGAAATTGATCACACCAATTTTACTCATCCAATTTTGTTTTACGCCATTACTTAAAGCTAATAAATCATCTCCATCATATTCAGTTCCTAATCCGGCTGGGACATATACGCCAAAAGATAATGCTAAATTATTAATTCTGTGATTAATAAATATATTTGGATTAACATAGTGATTTATTTGAATCTCTGCATCAATATCCATAGCTTCTGCCGGATATCCAAAATAAGTTCCATCAGCTTTATAATATCCAGTTGGGATAATATCTGCAACGATGAAAGAAATTCCTGAGCCTTGGTTTGCTAAGCCTGCCGGATTCCAATATAATGCAGACAGATCATCAGCTTGACCAATAAATGCACCGCCCATACCAAAAGCTTTCTCTCCTACGGTATTTAAACTTAATCCATTTGCCATTAGCAAAGCTACACTTCCAAGTAATAAAATTAAAAGACAACTTTTTTTCATAATTTTTTCTCCTTTTTTATAATTTGCCCACAAATGAGCGGTATTCATTCAAAGGTCAAGAAATTACTCTATAAACCTAAATTTAAGTCTAAATTTAAAATATAAAATTTCGTAATAAAAATAATATGAAAAGAAAAAAATAATAATAAATAACGACAAAATTAATCGTCTGGAAAATGCATATGGGAATGAGTGTAATCTTAGACTTGACGATAAATTACGCATAAATAAATTAAATCGGACAAATAATAAATTGATGTAAAAATAAAAAAGGTATTTATGAATATAATATTAATTGGAGTTCAAGGTAGTGGTAAAGGCACTCAGGCAAAGCTGTTAAGTAAAGTTTTGGATCTGCCTCATATTAGTTCGGGAGAGCTATTCCGTTACCATATAGATAATAAAACAGAGCTTGGTATTATTGCTGATAGCTATATAAATCGTGGCAACCTTGTTGCTGATGAATATGTATATGATATGGTAGAAGCGGAATTAAAAAAATATCCGAACGGATTTATTTTGGATGGATTCCCACGTACATTACCTCAAGAAAATTTTTTATTGGAAAAATACAAAATTGATTATGTGATTTGGTTGGAATTAGATGATGAAGAATCCTTTCGACGAATTTCAGCTCGTTTTCATTGTGAGGATTGTTTGCAAGATTACAATCTGATATACAAAAAACCAAAAGTTGATGGCATCTGTGATGATTGTGGTGGAAAACTTGTTCAAAGGCGTGATGACACGCCGGAATATATCTTAAAAAGGCAAAAAAAATTTCACCAAAAAACAAGAAAAGTTTTCCAAGCAGAAAATCCTGAATATAAAGTTTTAGAAGTAAATTGCAATAGATCGATAGAAGATATTCATAACGAGATAGTTGATTTTATAAGGTAATACTAAATGAATAAATTTTTAAGATATTCAAATAGATTTTTAGGTATTTTGCTTTGCATATTTGCATTGTTAAATGTTAAATTTCTTTTTATTTACACAGCAAATTTACCATATGAATTTGAAAATATTCTCACTCTAAGCTCTGCTTATATTTTAGGATTATATTTAATAATTGGTTTTATTAATCCGAAAAATCTAAGATATCAGCTTCGGTATGCTTTAATTGATATTGTATTTATAATTATATTATTTGCAATTCCGGGCTCGAATAGAGCTTTCCAAAATTATTTGCTTTTAAGACAAACTCTTAGTCTATTATTATATTTGCTTCGATTATATAAAAATGGGCAAATATTAAATAATTTGAAAAACAATCCTCCGGTGATTTTGCTATTTAGTTTCTTTGTCGCAATTGTTTTAGGTGCAACACTTTTGATGATTCCAACTGCCACTGTAGCCGGTGAAAGAACTTCTTTTATAGGAGCATTATTTACATCAACTTCTGCTACATGTGTTACAGGTTTAATAGTTTATGATACCGGGACGCATTTCACAGTTTTTGGACAATTAATTATATTAATGCTCTTGCAGGTTGGTGGTCTGGGAATAATGACAATTTCAAGTGCTTTTGCTGTGATAATGGGACAGAAGATGAGTCTTAGAAAAGAAAGTATGATGCAGTCTATGGTTGGCGGTTCTAATAAATTGGATATGAAAAATTTAGTTAGGAGTATTATTTTTGCCACAATCATCATTGAATTGATTGGTGCTGCAATACTTTTTCTTACTTTTCACAACGAATTTGATTCCTTGAGAAGGGCAATCTATTATTCTGTATTTCATTCTGTTTCGGCATTTTGTAATGCCGGATTTAGTTTGTTTGAGAATAGTTTGATGGATTATGAATTTAGTTTAAATATTAATTTGGTTATTTCATCCTTGATCATTATGGGTGGAATAGGATTTCCGGTATTATCCGATGTTAAAAGAAATATGCTTAAGCGTAATAGTTTCAAAAGATTAACTCTTCATTCCAAAATTGTTCTCACAACAACATTATCTTTACTTGTAATTGGGTTAATCGGTTTCTTTATAGCTGAATATCAAAACATCATGTCAGGATATTCATTTTCAGAAAGACTTTTTTCCTCTTTTTTCCAAAGTGTAACCACAAGAACAGCAGGATTTAATACAATCGATAATGGATTATTAAGCAAAGGCTCTGTAATGCTTTCGCTTGTTTTGATGTTTATAGGAGCCTCTCCCGGCTCTACAGGTGGTGGAGTGAAAACAACTGCTTTAGCTGTAATTGTAGTTTCTGTTTTTGCTATGTTTGGAAAAAATAGAGATGTAAATATATATAAAAGGCGAGTTCCGGATTCAATAATCAAGCGCGTGATGGCATTGATTGCAATTGCTATTATAGTGCTTTTTATAATGACGTTTATGTTATTTTTAACTGAAGATTTCAGTTTTGAAAAAACATTATTTGAAGCTGTTTCTGCTTTTGGAACAGTGGGGCTTTCGATGGGAATTACATCCCAACTTTCTAGTTTTGGGAAAATAATTATTATAAGTTTAATGTATTTGGGAAGAGTGGGACCGTTAACTTTGATTTTTGCGATTTCGGAAACTCAGGAAAAAAGGAATTTTAAATTCTCAGAAGAGAAATTCAGTATAGGATAAAGGAGTAAATATGGCAAAATTTGCTGTAATAGGATTAGGAAAATTTGGTTTTAACGTAGCTACTACTCTTTATGATAATGGTGCGGAAGTGATTGCCATCGATAATAGACA
>JAMOPB010000461.1 GCA_027064945.1 Candidatus Cloacimonadota bacterium | reverse complement strand
TATCTTAATATCAGTTCCATTATGGTCTGATATTATCGTTGAATACAAAGACCAGAATTCCTATGATGAAATACGTACAACGAAATTTTCCGATATAGAATATTTTAATATTTATGAATTAGACAAAACTTTCAAAGCAAATATTCAAGCGGATCTGCTTGATCAAAGACTTTATATTTCTTTATATGACAAGCAATTATCTATCCTATTAGATTCTTCTTATCTTCAATTTATGGGAAAAACATATAATTTTCTTCATCCGGTAATTTTGGAAAAAGAAAAATATTATCTTCCTACATCTTTCTTAGAAGAAGTTTTACCGATAATTTTTCCTAACAAGATAAGCTACCATAATCACAAGATCATCGCAGTTATTCCACAAGATAATAGTATCAAACGCATTGTTATCGATCCCGGACATGGTGGAAAAGATCCCGGAGCAATTGGCTTTAGTAAGAAAAATTATGAAAAAAACATAACCTTGCAAGTTGCCAAATCTTTAAAGAAAAAATTAGAATCTAATTTGGAAGTGGAAGTTTTGCTAACTCGTAGCAAAGATGAATTTGTTTCTTTGCAATCCAGAACAGAATTTGCCAATTCTAATGAAGCAGATCTGTTTATCTCTTTACATTGCAATGCTCATAGAAATAAGAAAGTCACCGGAATAGAAGTTTATTATCTTTCTACAGCCAAAACAGATGAGGCTCGTGCTGTGGAAGCAATGGAAAACTCGGTAGTTTACGATTATGAAGGTGGAGCCGATGCTGTTCAACAATATGATGATCTCGCTTTTATATTAGCCGATATGGCTCAGAATGAGCATTTGGAAGAGAGCTATAAAATATCAAGTTTCCTGCAAGACAATTTAGTGAAACAAACTAAAAGTTATAATCGTGGCGTTAAGCAGGCAAATTTTTATGTTTTGCGCGGTGCTTACATGCCGGCTGTACTTATTGAAATGGGATTTATCAGTAATCATGATGATGAGAAAGATTTAGCTTCTGAAAAATACCAAAACAAGATTATAAATGCTATTTTCGATAGTGTGAAAGCTTTCAAATATAAATATGACAAAATGCAATAACTTTTCCTATACATTATATATTGTGTTTTGAAGAAATTTATTCCAAAAGACATTAAAGAAGTTCATCAGCATATCAGATAACAAGTTGCGAAAAATATTGCTCCAAAGATAGCATATTCAATGCCAAACATATATTTTTTTACTAAAAACGAGAGTAAAATCAACAATCTAAAACCGTATTTTATTTTTTGTACTATTTTTTCATCTTTATATCTTCCTATATATCACCATCTTACAAATATCTTGTGTCGTGTTGCAAAAAAATATTTTGACAGGAAATGTTGCTAACTTTTTCTGTCCCTGCTTATTAATTGAATCTAAGAAATTTAATTATAAAAAAGAAGTTAATAAAAATATAAAAAAAAAGAAAAACGGAGGATATAATGCCTAATCACAAATCATGTGACAAAAGACTTAGACAAGAAGCTAAGCGTTCAGCAAGAAACCACTATGTAAAAATGACTATCAAAACTCTTGAGAAAAAAATGCGTAGTGATATGCCAAAAGAAGAAAAACAAAAATTATTAGATGAAGTATATTCAAAATTGGATCGTGCTGCAAAACGTCGTGTAATTCACCCAAGAACAGCTGCTCGTAGAAAATCTCGTATTGCGACTTACTTCAACAAAGAATTAGCTGAAGCTAAATAAACCATATTAAAAAATATTTTAGGCAGACATAACCAAGTCTGCCTTTTTTTTTCATTTAGGAGAACATTTTATGGATACAAACACAATTTACATAATTGTTGCACTAGCTGTTACATTACTTGTATTGGTTAGTCTGTTTTTTATTATTAAGAAAAATAAGAAATCAAAAACTCTCTCAACCGGAAATGAGGTTGACTTAAAATTAAAACTTTCAAAAACCAAAACAGGTTTATTAAGTAAATTAGCTGAAGCATTAAAATTACGTGGAAAAATTGATGATGATTTAATGGAAGAATTGGAAGAGATTTTAATCAAATCCGATATTGGAGTGGAAACTAGTATTGATATTATCGATGAGCTTCGTGAGCACGTGAAAAAAGAAAACATTATTGATATTAACGTGATACAATCCAAGCTCGAAGAGATAATAAAAGAGATGCTTTTGAAAGAATATTCTGCCAATACAGATCATTTCCAAATTGATTCGGCTAAACCTTATATAATTCTATTTACCGGAGTTAATGGAGTAGGAAAAACAACCACAATCGGGAAACTTGCCAAAAGATTTGTGGATCAAGGCAAGAAAGTTCGTTTGATTGCCGGTGATACATTTCGTGCTGCAGCTATTGAACAATTAACTATCTGGGCAGAGCGCGCAGGTGCTGAAATAACAAAA
Source organism: Candidatus Cloacimonadota bacterium (assembly GCA_027064945.1). GTDB lineage: Bacteria > Cloacimonadota > Cloacimonadia > Cloacimonadales > TCS61 > DAOWES01. The sequence continues at coordinate 3,657 of JAMOPB010000461.1, read as the reverse complement.
CATCAACATGGTGCAGATCCATCTTCTGTGATTTTTGAAGGTGTCCAAAAAGCAGTTAAAGATAATGATGATATAGTATTAATCGATACAGCCGGACGTCAACACACGAAAGTAAATCTAATGAATGAACTTTCCAAAATAACAAGAACTATTAAAAAGATCGTGCCGGACGGACCACACGAAACTTTGATGGTGGTAGATGCTACAACCGGACAAAATGCTATTACACAAACCAAACTTTTCAATGAAGCTGCAAATCTAACCGGATTAGTTCTGACAAAATTAGATGGAACAGCAAAAGGTGGTATTGTTATTGGAATTAAACATCAACTTAATATTCCTGTTAAATTAATCGGTGTTGGTGAGAAGCAAGAAGATTTACGTGATTTTGAAGTAAATCAATTTGTCGAAGCAATTTTTGAATAAATTGATCAAATAAAATTCCAAACACGAGATTAATAAAAAATGTTGATCTCGTGTTTTTTAAATTTACTTTACAAATTAATTAGAAATTCAATTCTTTGGTTTATCAATTTTATAGTTTATATAGGTGAGTTAATATGAAAAGAGCGCTTTTATTAGTTTTAGCATTAATGGTGATAGGCATATCCGTTACTTCATTTTTTTTATGGGGAATGGATATGCAAAAAAGATTTCAAATCTTGCATAACATCTCAGTAGGATTTAACGTAATCTACGCATTAACAATTATCACTGTTGTAATAACAATAATAAAAGACAATAATGATCCTATAATAACAATCTCTTGGATCCAAACAATTATCTTCCTACCTGTGGTAGGATTTATCTTATATATAATGTTTGGAATAAATTATCGTAAAAAGAAAATGTTTAGAAGAAAAGCCAATGTAGATCTAAGTTTAATAGATAAATTCAGCGGAATCCTAAATAGTTTTCCCGATCCGAATGAACCGGATTTTAAGATAGGAAAATTAAAGCATTCATCTCTAATCAAATTGCTTTTTCACAATAACCATTCTTATTTAACAATTAATAATAAAATTGAAACATTCCATGATGGATTTAGCACTAACAGAGAAATCTTTTCCACTTTAAAAACGGCAAAGCATCATATTCATTTAGAATATTTTTCGATAAACAACGATTCTACAGGAATAGAATTACGGCAAATCCTGATAGAAAGGGCAAAAGCAGGGGTTGAAGTAAGATTAATTTATGATGCAGTTGGTTGTTGGAAATTGGGTAAAAGCTTTATTAATCCTATGTTGCAAGTAGGAATAAAAGCGAAGCCTTTTCTACCTGTATCACTTCCATTTTTATCAAGTAAGTTAAATTTCCGAAATCACAGAAAAATAGTCATTATTGATGGGAAAATTGGCTTTATCGGTGGCGTGAATATTGGTGATAAATATATGGGAATCTCAAAAAGATTTGGATTTTGGCGAGATACACATCTAAAATTACAAGGAAATTGTATTTATTCATTACAAAAATCTTTCCTAATTGATTGGGGATTTTTATCTTCAGAAAATCTTGAACCTTCCGATTATTTTCCTGCTCATAATATAAAAAGCAAAATTCCAACCCAATTTGCTATTTCCGGTCCTGACTCTCATTGGGAAAACATTATGCAATTGTATTTTGCGGCGATTACTCAAGCACAGGAAAAAGTTTACATCACAACTCCTTATTTGGTTTTAAATGAAAGTATGACAACAGCATTAATTACAGCTGCTTTACGCGAAATAGACGTAAGAATAATCTTACCGCATAAAGCTGATCATACAATTGTTTTTCTAGGAACTCATTCGTATTATGAAAAGCTATTAGAAGCAGGCGTGAAAATATATGAATACACCAAAGGCTTTGTACATGCAAAAATTCTATTGGTAGATGACGAATTTGTTTCAATTGGTTCAGCCAATATGGATATCAGAAGCTTTAAACAAAATTTTGAAATCAACGCAATTGTTTACGATTCAGAGTATTCAAAAGAAATTTATCAGCAATTTGCGGTTGATCTTTTAGATTGTGAACAGATAAATCTTGAGAAATTTAAGAAAAGAAGTTCTTGGCAAAAAAACGGCGAATCGATTGCCAGATTAGTTTCCCCACTTTTATAATTTATCTATTTTTCCCCATAAAAAATATAAAGAGAAATACCAAAGAAATAATGAAAGGTAGGAAAAACATAATATATTTCACAGAATCCATTACAGAGAAAGCCTGACTAAGAATTTGCCAAATATATGTAATTTGCACTAAAATAATTGCAAATGCAGTAAGCCAGCTATAAATCATTTTACTCTTTTCCGCGCTTTCTCCCCAATTTTGAATGTTTAATGGAAAAGCTCGAAAAATCCGCTGGCAAATCCAAAATCCACCACCAATGATAAAAATAGCTAATATTCTATTTATGATCATTTTTCATCAATCTTCTTGCTTTTGCAAGATCTTCGGGTGTATCTATTCCAAAACCATTGTAATCCGTTTCAATCATTTTAAGTTTTATCCCGTTTTCCAAAAGTCTTAATTGCTCCAATTTCTCGATTTTTTCCAATCTGGATTGCGGAAGTTGAACAAAATTTTGCAGAGCTTCAGATCTAAAAGCATATACTCCAATATGAATAAAGCTTTCAACTTCTTCATCAGAACGATTATAAGGAATTTCACAACGTGAAAAATAGAGTGAAAAATTATCTTTATCGCACACAACTTTCACACTGTTCGGATCATTTTCTTTATTCACACCTCTATGCATTAAAGATGCAACTTGCACTTTCTTATCTATGAATGATTCTAACAAATCCGCTAAAGGTTGATACGAAATAAATGGCTCATCACCTTGAATATTTACAACTATCTCACTAGGATATTTTTGGGCAATTTCAGCAACTCGATCTGTCCCGCTTTTATGATCTAAAGAAGTCATTTCTGCAACTGCCTGATATTTTTCGGCTGTCTCGATTATCCTTTTATCATCGGTAGCAATAACTATCTTATCAAATAGTTTTGTCTTCTCTACCGCTTTATAAACCCGAATAATCAAGGGCAATCCGTTCAAATCTTGCAGAGGTTTTCCAGGTAATCTAGTAGAAGCATAACGTGCCGGTATTACAGCTAATTTCATTATTTCTCCATTATCGTTTCAAAATAGACGTCAAAACGCCAAATCTCATTCTTGCAGTGAGGTACAAAATAGCTTTTATTAATTTGCAAATTCTTCAGCATTATGCTTGTTTCCACTGCTACATCAACTCTCACATCTTCATTATAAGACAAAATTCTACCTTGCACATCTTTTGTAAAATATTCAGCATATTTTTGTCTCGCCTTTTCTGCAGCATTTTGCCAAGCTGTTACCAAATTAGAAGAAGTAGCTTTTGTGTGACAAACAATTAAATTTCCTTCATCGGAAAATTTATCTTCTTCAAACCAAGAAGGTTGCACGAACGGATTTTTTATCTTTGTTTTGTTTGGAACATCAATTCCATTTAAACTGAATAATCCAAAAAAATAACCGTATGCGATTGAATAATCTACCAGTTCCAAATCTTGATAAATCTTTCGTAACTCTTTAGTAGAACCTACATTAAGCTCAAATTTCGCATCATCGGATTTTAGCATATCTTCCTTATCAATCGCTGCGTAATTTTTAATCACAAATGAACTCTT
>JAMOPB010000460.1 GCA_027064945.1 Candidatus Cloacimonadota bacterium | reverse complement strand
TATAAAAGATTTTGAATTCAAATTCAATAAAACACTTTATTTTAACAGAGTGTTTGTATTTGACCCTAAAGAAATTAGTCTGACAGGTTCACGCGAATCAGTAGAACTGACAAAATCCAATATCACGGTGATTCAAAAAAGATTAGATGAATTTACTAAAATAATTGAAGATCTAATCGAATCTGATAAAAGTCTAATCGACAGAATAGCCACCGGCGAACAAAAAGCTTTGCAATTGATTGATTTGATAAAAAAAGATGTATATGATGAATATTTACATATTCATTTCTCAACTTACAAAGATCTCCTCACGTATCCTCAAGATAGAATATTTAAATATTCTATTATTTTGAAAAATAATGAAATAGATACCGTATCATTTAAAATACCAGATAGCGCGAGAGTATGTGATGACACTAAAGGCTCTGTCGTACGATATTTCGATGTCGGACATAATCGAGTAGTCGGAATTAATGAACTACAATTTCAAAAAAACGAAAAACATGTGTTTTGCATGTTTTCTAGAAAAAAAGTGGACACTCAAAAAATACTAAATAAATACAAAGGAAATGTACAACTTTATTTCACCAACAATGATAATTTAGAAACAATCATCGCGGCTAAAAAACTCATAAAAGATCTACAAAAAATCAATTGGATTTCCGATAGAATGGAAGTGCTCGATGTAAATGATATGACAGAATTCAAGCGCACGTTCACTAGAAAGACATCTGATAAATCGAGACAAAATTACGAAATTTACAAATACTTCGATGGCGAAGCCACTTTACAACAACAATTTGACCCTGAATTGAAAACTTTTTATTATTTTATTCACAGAAATGAACTGTATCTAGCAAAATTTATAGATAGCAGCTACCAATTCGATGAAAAAATTACAAAATATGCGAAAGTTATTTCCAGTAGCGCGATTTTAACGCCAAAAAGATATTTCAATTGGGCAGATATAGCAAAAGTACTAACCGCGCACGGATACCAGCAAGCTGTTATCTTTAAAACTAAAAAAGAAATGTTGAAGTTTCTTAAAGTCAACAATATAACTATCGATCTTAAAAAAGATTTAGAGGAATTTTACACTGGATTGTTTAACAAATTTCCTGAATTAGTAACGATTCACAATCTCGCGTGTACATATAATAGAATATACCGTTCACTATACTATCAACGCGTATCTGCAATCGAACAACTGCTAGGCATTTTTGATCCTGTTAACGAAAAAGATATGAGACTTACTTTACAAAATTATGCGAAATTTTTTATAGATATTTCGCACGATGTATATGCGAGCTGTATACCAGACGATATAAAGCGTAATGCAGTAATCGATAAAAAAAATAAAATCGTTAGAGCATTAAACTTGTGGGAATTTTATTATAGTAATATCAGGGATCAAATTGGTTTTACAAAATTGTGGAATCTCTATGAACTAGTAACTGGTAATACCGACATCGGTATTAGTAAAGAAATAATTGATAAAATTAACATTTTTAAAGGAGCAAACTTTGTCTTATGAAGAAATCAAACAGAAAGCAGCTAACTGGTTGCAAGAAATCAAAAACCGATACAATTACAAAGATATAGAACTTTGTGATTTCTTTTTACCTGATTTAACAGTGTTAGATCTTATAATGATTGCTGATGATGTAGAGATGTTAAGCGAAATGTTGATGGTTCACGGGCCAGATGGGATAAAGCCGTGTGTTTGTGAATCATTAACTTACATACCTGAACTTGAGAAAAATGAGTGTTACAAAACTTTAAGAGTAGCCGAGGCTATCGATATACAAAAATGCTTAGAAATGAGACGCGAAATCATGAAAGGAATGATGTCACCTTTGGTAGAAAAAATCAAGGATAAAGCAAATGAAAACTGAGAAAACAAAAAGTAGTTGGATAAATTTGGATCTGACTTTAATAATCATTGCTGCGTTTGCTGTCGTATTCATAAACATGTTTATATACGATTTTAATGATGAGCATTTTAATAAGTTCGCATTGTTCGGATTGCTGTTTTTCAGCGCACAGTTTTATATTGAACGCGTGCAATTAACCAAGAAAACTGGTTTCTGGATACCGATTTTAGCAATCTATTATATATGGAACTCTTTCCAATATCCTCTCTGGTCTTTTTTCTTAATGATTGTTATTTTTCATTCAATAGCAAACACTGAAATTCAAGAAATTGAAAACAATAATCAAGAGAACCTAGATGTCTAGACATCTAGGTTCTTTAATGTTTTTTTGTTAAAAAATTTTGAAAAAGGATAACAATGCGTGAACAGGATCAAGGAAGCTATTGGTGGGGTTATGATTTGAGCCGTCCGCAATCATATACAAAGTGTATTAAACAGTTGGTCAGAATTGCGAGACTAACTCCTGAATATGCAGAATGGCAAAAAGAAAGCAAAAAAAATGCAGGTGATCAGTGTCCTATCTGCGGTGTCGAATATATTTATGTAAGACCAGAAACACATCATTATCCTTTAACATTATTTGAGGTGATAGAAAGCAAACTGCAAGATTATATACATGCTAATTCTATAGATTTAATTACACCACTACAATTAATTAAAGAGGTCATGGAAGATCATTTACATGATAAAATACAATTCGTAGTACTCTGCAAAACGTGTCACGAAAAATATCATGCTCAAGACCCTGAAACTATGCGGGCTGTCGAACAAATATATCAAGAAAAAATAAAGGCAAACGATGGCAGGAAAACAGAGTAAAGATAAAGGTAAACGTTACGAACGCGAAATTGCTAAATTCTTAACAAGCATATATAATGAGCCATTCACGCGGGTACCTTACAGCGGCGCGTTTGTAGGTGGTAAAAATGCTACACGCCGCAATCAGTTATCTTATGAACAAGAAAAAGCATTTAAAGGAGACATTATTCCTCCGGAAAACTGGAACCTAGTTATCGAGTGTAAAAATTATGATAAATTAAGTGGTGGTTTAGCCGCAATTATTCGCGGTGAATCAATACAACTTAATAAATGGATAAAAGAACTAAGAGGTGACGCAGGCGAACTAGCCGCTAATTATTCAGAAAATCTTGATCCACATATTTTATTTCTTAAAATTACTCGAGTAGGCGAATGGGTTATAGTTCCATCTTGGATGGCGGTAAGCGGGATTCCGAATATAATATATTTTTACGAGACGGATGAATACCATATTTATGATATAAAATATTTCACAAAACTAAAAGATAAAATTAAACAAAGGAGTTCAAATGCATAATAGATGGCCTAATATGTAACTAGCTGCCGCACACGCGTTAAGCGATGCGGTGGCTATTTGCTATTTTTTCGCATAAATTTTTTATATAAAGGAATGCCTTTGATACACACAATTTTTAATGCCAATGAACACGTCGCATATGATGTTTTAATAGAAAACTGGATTCTCGAAAACTACAAACTAGGTCATATGCCTATTTCAATTAAAAAAGATAATTTCGATTTATTAATTGCGCAAATTAACAATTATTGTCAGAAACAAGGATACGAAAATTTAACTTTTTCTGAACTAAAGGATTCTGTTAGCCCGCGATTCATATATAAAAATGAGCAAATATTGTTGTGGATCACCGATATGCGTGAAACGCGTGAAATAGAAATCTACACAAATACGCTTGATGATTTAACTGCTATTCAAAATATCGTATATGAATATCGTAAAATCCAAGAAACCGATGCTGAAATTATGTACGCCACTATAACCCGCGGACCGATGGGCATTATAGAAAAAGCAGTGGTTAAAACATTGAAAGATTATGGAAAAATTTCTTACAAATATTATCCATTTTTAAAAGTTGAAGAGTTTATAAATCAATTTTTAATCGGGAAAGAAAGTATACTATTGTTAGGAGGTAATGTAGGTACAGGTAAAAGCAAATTTGCTACGCTCGTACTCAAATATGTTTTGCAAAATCCAGAAATCATAGATAACTTTGAAAAACGCGAAGATATAGAAGAGTTGTTGGAGCAGCCGCGACAATTTAAAGTTGCGTATATAAAAAACGTACAGCTGTTAAACGAGGATGCACTTTGGGATAAACTAAGAAACTATCATTTAGTCATTATGGATGATTTGGATTTTGTACTGAGTTCAAGGGGCGAATCAAGAGAAGATGTTTTAAAAAACCAATTTATATCACACTTTTTAAGTTTCACAGATGGTACACATGAAAATAAAACAAAATTCATTATAACCACTAACCAACCTTATAATGAAATTGATGAAGCATTACTGAGACCTGGTAGGCTGTATGCAGTGTTAAATTTCAGACCTCTAACATATGAAGAAGCTTTAGATATTTGGGAGGAATACGGATTGAAAGAAAATGATTTTGAAAATTACTTTGAAGATAAAGAATATATAAATCACGCAGAGTTAGGATCTATAATTGAAAATAAACTGATGAATGAAGAATATGTGGATATTAAAAATTATATTTTAGATCCGGAAATTGACGTTATGGGTAGAATAGAAAAGCGCGCAGGATTAATTTAAGTTTAGAAAAGGGACCGAAAATGAAAAAAATTGGGCACAAATCATATGTACTAGACACTAATATCATCCTCTCAGATGCAAGCGCAATTGAATTAATCGGGGAAAATAATTTAATTGTATTGACAGAAACAATTTTGGAAGAAATAGATAAATATAAAAAAGGTAATGAAGAAAAGAACTACCAGGCTAGAGAATTCGCTAGGCTGATCGCGGATGCTGAGCTTATCAGTAAAACGGGCAACTATTTGCTAGTTGAATATAATGATATCAAGATATTGTTATTAGAGAACAGATCTACTGATTCAGTTAATGATAACAAGATTATTGAGACCGTTCATGAATTTAAAGATTTATTACTCAATTTAACTGATGAAATTATTTTCATTTCAAATGACATAAATTTCAGGACTAAATGTTTATTACGAGGTTTCGAAGTACAACCATTGCTTGTTTATAAAGAAGATCAAGAGATTTTCTTTGAACAAGAATTCGAAAATGTTGACGAAATACTTCCTAATAAAGAATATTTCAAATTGGATGAACTTAATCCGTGGACTAGCAACAAGGTATCTGATTATACCACATTATTAAAAATTACTGATAATACAAGGCGCCAGTTTTTATTTTACCGTGAAGACCGTGACACTGTAAAACGCATCAATGATGATTATCCAACAGTATTTGAAATTAAGCCAAAAAATCTAGGGCAAAAAATATTTTTTGAATCTATAATAAATCCTAAAAATGATATTGTTGTAGTTGATGCTAAGGCTGGTAGCGGTAAAACAGCAATTGCGCTTATCGCGGCACTTTATTTGATTAAAAAAGGCAAATTTAACAAAATCACTTATATAAGACGGACAATCATTTCTGGAGACAGTTTTGATGAAATCGGATTCTTGCCAGGCAGCCAGGATGAAAAACTAAGAGGATATTTACATCCGTTACGTGACAATATTGAAATGCTTATTAAAAACAGAAATAAGAAAAAGAAAAAATGGACTGCAGATGAAATTGCAGATGCTATACAAAATTTTGAAAATGAATTCAATATTGAATATCAGTATGAAGGGCACTTAAGAGGCCGTAATCTGGATAGCATAATAATATTAGATGAAGCGCAGAATGACAGCATTGCTAACATTAAAACTATTCTTTCTAGAGTGCGTGAAGGGAGTAAAGTTATCATCATAGGTAGCACACGTCAAATTGACCACCCATATTTAAATAAATATAATAACGCGTTAACTTTCATGAAAAAACAATGCAATACTTATGATCCGATTCGTATACAAGGGTGGAAAATGGACAAAGTAGAACGCGGTAAAATAGTCGACTGGGTTGAGAGTTTAGATATTTAATTGATATTTTAAAGCTTTTTCTTGATCTCAAACTTATAAAAGGAATCTAGCTAAATAGTTAGCTAGATTCCTTTTTGCTTTTTTTTTATCTTTTACCAAAGAATATCTGATGTTCGGTGTTTAGAAATTGGAGTGCAGTTATCTGGTAATTAGAATTGTAGAAAAGTTTCTTTTATATCTCTTTTAAAATTACAATAAAAAGTTCTTTGAGATAGATATTAAATAGAAAAACAAAAAGGAGCTAATATGAATAATAAAAAAATTTTAATTGTCGCTGAATACATC
>JAMOPB010000459.1 GCA_027064945.1 Candidatus Cloacimonadota bacterium | reverse complement strand
AATGCTGATTCCGCAATAACGGATATTTAATGCATGGAAAAGAGATTTTCTTTCAATTTCAGGACAACCTGAGATTCTGGCGATTTCAGGAAATTCATCCACTGTTACAGGATCAACAATAAAAGCCGGAACATTGATTTCTTTAGCAATTGCATCGGCAATAAAAGCTCCTAGATTTGAAGCATGAATACGTCCCCATAACTCAGGATTTTGAAGATCGTCTAACATTTTTTGATTTACTTTATAAGTCCCACTTGCCAAAGATCTTACCAGTCCGCCTCTACCAACTACTGCTTCCAAACTTTCCACAGATACACCATGTTTTTCCAACGCTTCTAATACTAAACCTTTTCGAAATTCAAATTGTTCGATAGTTCCACCAAAAGCTTCAATCTCTTTTGCATCATGACGTAAAGTTTCTGTGAATACATTGGTTGTGTCATCATAAACTGCGATTTTTGTAGATGTAGATCCCGGATTGATTGCTAATACACGATATTTCATTACTTCCTCCAAGTTATATTTTTACCACAATTTCTATATCATACCAGTTAGAGTCAAATTGTTTTTTTAGATTTTTTTAATCTTAATTTCCAATGCCATTTTTGTACCATTCTTATTAATTCAAAATGATTTGACGAAAAGATAGGATAATTAAAAAGATGTTTCGATAAGGATGAAATTATGAATGTAATAAATAACAAGACAGGCTGGATCGAGGTTATATGCGGTAGTATGTTTAGTGGAAAGACGGAAGAATTGATCCGAAGAATCCACAGAGCTGAATTTGCACGTCAAAAGATCCAAGTATTTAAACCAAAAATTGATGATCGTTACGAAAAAGATCATATAGTATCTCACAGCAAGATGAAAACTCCTTCAATAATTGTTGAAAACTCAGATGAAATTTATCAACAGGTAGAAAATGATACTGAAATCGTAGCTATCGACGAAGTACAATTTTTCGATGAGAAAATAACAGATATCTGCAACAAATTGGCAGATAGCGGGAAACGTGTGATAGTAGCCGGATTAGACCAAGATTACACAGGCAAACCTTTTGGTTCTATGCCGACACTTTTGGCAATAGCGGAGTATGTTACTAAGCTGAATGCTATCTGTGTGAAATGTGGAAATCCTGCAAGTAGAACTCAGCGTCTTACACATGATACAAATCAAGTAATTGTTGGAACAAATGATATTTATGAAGCGCGTTGTAGAAATTGTCATGAGGTATTAGATTAATGAATGCTATACAAAGATTATTGATTGCAATTATCAATGTTTACTCAATGGTTATTTTTCTCAGAGCCATTATTTCTTGGTTCAGGGTAGATCCATATAGCGAATGGTATCGTTGGATGATGAAACTTACGGAGCCGGCTCTTGCACCTATTCGCAGAATTTTGCCTTCTGCAGCCGGTTTGGATTTTTCTCCCTTTATTCTGCTTATTGCATTAGATTTCCTAAAAAGAATAATTTGGGGAATTTTCTAAAATGATGCGTGAGAAGATAAACACTGCAGCAGATTTTGTAAGAACAAAAATCGATTTTGTTCCTGAAAAAGCAGTTATTTTGGGAACAGGATTGAACTCGGTTGCTGAGATGATTGAAAATCCGGTAATTATTCCCTATGAAGATATCCCTGAAATGCCGATTTCTACTGCTCCTTCCCATGAAGGAAAATTAATCGCAGGTTTTTTGAAAAATACTCCAATTATCATTTTGCAAGGTCGATTGCATTATTACGAAGGCTATTCAATGCAGGAAATCACCTTTCCTATTAGAATGCTGAAAAATTTGGGAATAAAAGAGATTATCATTACCAATGCTGCCGGTAGTTTAAATAAAGATTTGCAACCCGGAGAAATTGTATTATTGCATGATCACATCAATTTTATGGGAACAAATCCCTTAATCGGAGAAAATGATCCCACTTTAGGAGAACGTTTTCCCAGTATGAATGAACCTTATGATTTTGATTTGATCAAAGAAGCGGAATTGATTGCGAGAAAAAATAATTTTACTGTAAAAAAAGGTGTTTATCTGGCTGTTACCGGACCAAGTTTTGAAACAAAAGCAGAATGTTTGATGTTTGCTAAATTTGGTGCTGACTTGGTTGGAATGTCCACTGTTCCTGAAGTAATCGTAGCAGCACATGCAAAGATGAAAGTATTAGGAATTTCAGTTGTTACGAATCTTTCAAATATTTTCCACCAAAAAGAACATTCACAGGAAGAAGTGAGAGCTAATGCAAAACAAGCTAAAGACAATTTGGTTTGTTTATTGGAAAATATGTTATCAAAAAAATAAATAATATAGGAAATATAGGAGTTATGCTATGAATAAAAAAAAGTTAACCCCAAAACAGTTAGAAAAATACAAAAATATCTTACTGAAAGAAAGAGAAGAAGCTCAAAGTTTGATTAATAAAATCAATGAAGCTCAGAAAAGAGGATCAAAAGATTCAAGTGGAGATCTTTCTTCATATTCTATTCATCAAGCCGATTTAGGCACAGATACAATTACAGCTGAAACAAATGTTTATCACTTAAATAGATGTATGGAAAAAGTAAAGAGTATTAATAAAGCTTTGCATCGTATTCATGATGAAACTTATGGAATTTGTGAAATCTGCGGACAAAGAATATCTGCTAATCGTCTGAAAGTTGTCCCTTTTGCACGTCAGTGCATTGCATGTAAATCAGAATCTGAAAAGAAGAAGCGTAGAAGATAGTGAAAAAGATCAAATATTTTTGGATAACATTAATTGTTGTTATCTTAGATCAGATAAGTAAATATGCTGTAAGAAATTGGGTCGATTTTGGTAATGGAAACATCATTAAAGTTACCGATAAATTTTTCTGGCTAACCAAAGTTCAAAATACCGGAGCTGCTTTTAGTTTTACCTTTGGTAGTGAAAATTTGAATAGGATTATTTTTATAGTCGTTAGTTTTGCTGCTTCAATATTAATTGGTTATTACATCACAAAAAGTGAATGCAAGATCGAGAAAATAGCTCTATCATTAGTTTTAGGTGGGGCAATAGGGAATCTTTTAGATAGAATATTTCTTGGAAGCGTTACTGATTTTATCTGGTGGGATTTTCCCGATATAATTATGTATAGATGGCCGGTTTTTAATATTGCAGATAGTGCAATTGTGGTGGCGATTACTTTGATGATAATTTATTACATATTTGGAAATAAAGAAAATAAGATGGAGGAAAAATGAAAAAATATATAATCTCGCTAATATTGATGCTTAGTTTAGCATTGGTGTATGCACAAGAAATTATTCCCATTGCTGAGATACAAAATAATTTGGATTTATATGAAGGAGAACAAGTAACTGTTCAAGCGGTAGTTACAATAGGCGACGGATTGTTATATCCTTCCAAAACAAAATTTTATGTTCAAGATGAATCAGGACGCGGAATACAGGTTTATAAACAAACACCGCTTTCTACTACTTATGTAAGAGGCGATAAAGTGGAGATTACAGCTACGGTAGATCTTTATGATGGTGGCGGTAATTATCATGATGTTCAATTGTATAATCCTACTGTTACTTTGATATCATCGGGAAATGCTTTACCTGCTGCTTATGAAATTGCAGGTGGAGAAGATCTTACCTTAAACGGAACATGGTCACGTGCAATTGGCGTTGTAACAGATATCTGGGATTCTGATTATGGATTCTATCAAATTGAAATAAGTGTAAATGGCATTAGTTATGATTTACAATTTTGGGATTCAACCGGTGCTGACGTAAGCGAATATTCAGAAGGAGATCTTGTTTCATCTTACGGAATTATAGCATTTTATCAAGGTTCTCCTCAGCTTAGTTGTGCTTATGAAAATGATATTAGTATTTTTACCGGCAACTTAGATTCAATAGTTGAAAATATTGTTTTGGATGTAAGCTCTGAAGATTCTATAAATCTTAGTTTCAGTATCAGTTCTGCTGAAGGTGAAGTGGAAAAGATGGAAGTTTCATATAATTTAGATTATGATGACAAAAATTATCCTTTAGAAATAACTGAAAGCGGAAATGATCCAATTGTTTATTCTGTTTCTGCTCCAAAACAAGAAAGTGGCGTGACAGTTAATTTTAATTTGTATGCAGAATTTGCAGATGAACATTTTGTTCAGGAATTAGCTTTTCAATCATATACATTTCCGGTTGAGACACATGAAGCAATTCTAAAAGTTCCTGCAAAACCATTTGATCCGGTTGTTGGCACAACTCTTCCAATAGATTTTTATTCCAAAGCAGGTGATAAAGCTATTCTTCGTATTTATAATTCTGAAGGTAAATTGGTTTTTACTCCTAAAAATTTGATTATTGATTCTAGCGACGGTATCAATAGATATGATTGGGATGGTAGAGATAAAAACGGTAATTTGTGTCCAATTGGTTTATATTTGGTGCACTTGCAAGTTATTGAAGCTGCCGGCGGAAAAGAAAAAACAAAGACTGTTCCTGTTGTAATCGGAACACAACTTAAATAAGGAGCGCAAAAATGAAAAAAATATTACCTATCATTCTTATATTATTTGCTGTGAATGCTTTTGCGTCTTTTGATGATTATGAGCCATCTCCACGTGCACGAGCTATGGGTGGAACAGGTTATTCAAATGGAAATGATGTTTACTCTATTTTGTACAATCCTGCCGGATTAGCAAAATCAAAACAAGCTTTTGCAATTGGTTATGCCGATAGATATGGTTTAGGATTTTCTAAGATTAATACAGTTGCAATGAGTATGAATTTACCTAAGAAAATTGGGACAATCGGTATTTCAATGTTTTCTCATAATGTGGAATATCAAGACGAAAACCTTACCAGCGAAACAACTTATACATTAGCTCACGGCTTTACTTTGATGGAAGATTTACAATCATCTTTAAGCTTTGGTTATACGGCAAACCTATATAATCTCTCTTTCAGCGGGATGGGTGATGAAAACGCTTTTGGACTGAATCTTGGTGCTCAAGCTGTGCTACATCAGCGTACAAAAATCGGATTCGCTATCACAAATATCAATAATCCTAATATGGGAAAAGATAGCACTCATGATTTACCTCAAAAATTAGCTGTTGGTGTTTCTTATGAACCTTATAATATGGTTATTACTAGCTTGGAAGCAAAACAAACTCTTGGTGAAGACACTTTGGAAAGTGGAACAGAACTTCATGCCGGTGCTGAATTTAAACTTGTAGATTCTCTTACACTTCGGTTTGGAGTAAGAAATTTACCTGTTAGCTATTCAATGGGTGCTACTTTTGAAATATATAATATGACCATCGATTATGGTTTTAATACTCATACCACTTTAGGTGGAACACATCATTTTGGTGTTGGATATAGCTACTAAGTAAAAAGTTAGGCGTGAAGAAGGTTAGCTTTTTAATTTTGAATTTTGAATTTTTAATTTTGAATTATAGATTATTAAAAAGATCAAGAATTAGAATTCCTTCTCACTTTGATACGGATTTAGTTCCTACTTGGCATGACAGGGAGAAAATAATTTTTTAGGAGAGAGCATGAAAGTTCTTACAACCGGTGGAGCAGGTTATATTGGTAGTCATACTTGTGTTCAGCTGTTAGAAGCCGGACATGATGTTGTGATTGTAGATAATTTATCAAATAGCAAAGCAGATGTTATTGATCGGATAGAAAAAATATCCGGAAAATCTGTAACATTCTATAAAGTGGATTTATTGGATTATGACGAATTAGAGAAAATTTTCCAATCAGAAAATATCGATGCAGTGATACATTTTGCAGGATATAAAGCTGTTGGTGAATCTGTGGAAATTCCTCTAAAATATTATCATAACAATCTAACCGGAAGTTTCAACTTATGCGATCTGATGCTGAAATACAAAGTGAATAATCTTGTGTTCAGCTCTTCTGCTACTGTCTATGGTGATCCTCATAAAGTCCCTATTACAGAAGATTTTCCTCTACATGCTACAAATCCTTACGGTAGAACAAAATTGATGCTCGAACAAATTTTTAGAGATATTCAATTTGCTAATCCTCAATTAAATGTTGCTCTTCTAAGATATTTCAATCCAATCGGTGCACATCCAAGCGGTTTGATAGGTGAAGATCCTAATGATATTCCCAATAATTTATTGCCGTATATCGCGCAAGTTGCAACCGGGAAATTGAAACAGTTATCCGTTTTCGGGAATGATTATCCAACAAAAGATGGAACCGGTGTTAGGGATT
>JAMOPB010000458.1 GCA_027064945.1 Candidatus Cloacimonadota bacterium | reverse complement strand
TAAAATATCTACGCTTTCACTAAAATTTAATAAACTCACTTCGTTCAAACAGTATCAAATTTCTTAACGTTCAAGCTTGATATTTCTTAACGCTATTTTCATGAAGTTGGTTTAAAAAGCGGATAATGTTAATTTCCAATTGTAGCACAACTTGCCAAGTTGCGGAAAAAAACAAGCTGGCAGCTTGTTCTACTTTTTACTTTCTACTTACTAATTTCTTCTTCTTACTTGTCACTTGTTACTTCTCACATTATACATTATCCATTTTCAAGCTTTATGCTTCACTCATCACAGGGATAAACACGAATAATTATGGATATAGGCATTGTTGAAATGCAATATTTCCAACTGTAGCGTAACTGCTTAGTGGTTTGAAGCCTGATATTTGTGGTTGATGGTTTATGGTTATGTGCTTCCAATTCAAAATTAAAAATTGTTTATCCTTTTCCATTTTCCCCTTTCACTTCTCACCTATCACTTGTCACTCTTCACGCTTCACTTCTTTCTTCTTGCTTTTTATCAATCTTGACAGCCAAAGTCTAATCAAATTAGTGTACATATACTGTTCTGGCTAGGTAAAATTCCAGAACGGAATATTAATTTTTCGTAGGAGAACATTAGACATGAAAAGTATGACCGGATATGGTAGAGCAACCTATACCAATGAAAATATCTCAATAGAAACTGAGATTAGAAGCGTAAACAGCAGATTTTTAGAACTTAAAATTTCATTACCTCGTGAACTTTATTTTATGGAAATTGAACTTTCAAAACTTGTAAAAAAATATATCAATCGCGGGAAAGTAAATGTTTACATAAATTTTGAAGATAAAAGAGTTCCGGAAATTGAATTGAATGAAACTCGCTTAAAAGCATATTGGGACATTTATCAGAAAGCTCTTGATGTAGTTGAAGATAAACAAAATATTCCTATCACAAAGATCATTTCTGATAATGACATTGTGCGTAGTAAACAATGCGATTTACAAAGTGATGAAATTCATGACGCAATAGTTAAAAATTTGGAAGAAGCTTTAAAGGCACATGACAAAATGGCAAGCATTGAGGGCCAATCTATGTTGGATTTCTTTGAACAATCTTTAAATTTGATGTCAGAGAATATCGATCTTATCGAGGCGGCAATTCCTCCATTTAAAAAAGAATATTTTGAAACATTAAGAGCAAATATAAAAAACATATTATTTGATTGTGCTGCAAAAGATGACTACAGACGGCTTTTACAAGAGTCTGCACTAGCAGTTGAAAAAGCTGATGTTACGGAAGAAATTGTAAGATTAAGAGATCACATTGCAAAATTCCGTCAAATGATGCGTAAAGATGTAGTAAACGGAAAATCTTTGGGATTTATAAATCAGGAGATGCAAAGAGAAATTAATACTACCGGCTCAAAATTCGGAAGAACTAATGTGTATCCTTATATTTTGATCGTAAAAGAAGAAGTGGAAAAATGTAAGGAGATGATTGCAAATGTCAGATAAATCTAAGGATGATATTGTTGTAGAATGGATTTCACATCCATTTTTAGATTTTCCTAAATCTTCTACTATTTTAGTATTTTTTTTCCTTTTTATGGGTTATGGATTGTGGCAACTTACAGTTGTAAATTGGGAACAACCATTTTATTATGTTTTTGGAATGCTAATCCTTTTCGGTGGAACTATTACCTATTTCATTCCAACACATTATTCATTTCGAGAAAATGAGATTGTTATACATTATTGGCTTTTTAAAATGGTAAGATCTTATAGTGATTTCGGGTGTTATTATACTGATAAAAAAGGTGTAATGCTTTCCACTTTCAAAATGCCACGCAGATTAGATCCATTTCGTGGACTTAATGTAAGATTTTCTAAAACACAAGAAGAGAAGAAAGCATTATTTGATCTTTTGGATAAAAAAATAGGAAACAGACAGTAAAATGTATGATAAAAAACTAGCTCTAAGCATTAAGAATTTACTTGAAGATAATAACTCTAAATATTTCAAATTGAAAGATATATCTAAAGCTCTTCAAGTAAGAAAGCACAAACATAAAGATTTACGTGATACTCTTTTCGGTTTAGTTAAAGATCAAGAAATACGACTAATTGGGAAAAGTTATACAAGTAATAAAAAATCTAGAAAAGAGTATTTAATTGGAAAATTTGATGCAAGATCTTTGGCTAAAGGTAAAAGTTATGCCTTTGTTATCGGAGAAGACAAAGATGTTTTTGTTTCTTCCGAAGATACTTTAAATGCCTACGATGGTGATATTGTGAAAGTGGAAGTTCGTTCAGGCAAAAGAGATCGTAAATATGGAATAATCGTTAAGATTATAGAACGCAACAGAGGAAATTTCATAGGAACAATTATCGATTATCGTGGTAAAAAATATTTACAGCCGGATAATTCCCGCATTCACACAATAATTAATATAAATAAGCTAAATAATGCTGTCGCCGGAGATAAGGTTGTTTTGGAAATTACCAATTGGGGAAATCGATTCAAAAACATTGTGCCAACCGGAAATGTGATAGAAATTTTGGGAAAAGCAGGTAATCCTGAAGTTGAAATTCTTAGTGTGATTAAACACTACGATCTTCCTTTGGAATTTCCTAACAAAACTCAAAAAGAGGCTGAAAACATAGACGACCAAATTACTGAAAATGAAATTGCTAAACGGAAAGATTTCCGTGATTTGATCACATTTACTATAGATCCTGAATCAGCAAGAGATTATGATGATGCTATTTCATTTGAAAAATCTGAAAATGGCTGGGAATTATACGTACATATCGCTGATGTTTCACATTACGTCCATACTTCTTCCGCCCTGTTTGCAGAAGCTTTTGAGCGCGGAAATAGTTACTATTTCCCAAAACTTGTAATCCCAATGTTGCCTGCCAGACTTTCAAATAAAATTTGCAGCCTGAGACAAGATGAAGATAAACTTGTGATGACTGTGAAAACTACATTTGATAATGATTTCAATATCGTTTCTCAAAACATTTTCAATGCTATAATTTGCTCTGATAGACGTTTTTCTTATGAAGAAATTGATGAATATTTTGCAGGCAATAATAATGAATTTGATCCTGACTTAGCAGTTAGACTAGATAATCTTCTAATATTTTCAAAAGCACTTAATGAGAAACGTAAGAAAAATGGATATCTACATTTTGATCTTCCTGAGACAGAATATATCTTTGATGAAGACGGACATATAATCGATCTAAAACGAAGTAAAGAAACCGATTCTCACAAAATGGTAGAAAATTGTATGCTGATTGCTAATGAATACACAGCAAAATTATTATCTTCACATAACACATTATATAGAATTCACGAAAAACCTAATGAACAAAGTTTAGCAAGACTTTCCGAAACATTATCTCGTTGTAATATTGATTTTTCCGTAGGGAAGAACTTAAATAAATCGATACAAAAACTATTAGATTCATTACCATCAAAAGAATATCATAGAGTTTTTGATAAAATCATCTTAAGAAGTATGCAAAAAGCAAGATATGATGTAATAAACAGAGGTCACTTTGGACTTGCATTAAAAAATTACACTCATTTCACTTCACCAATAAGAAGGCTTTGCGATTTGGTTATTCATCATCAACTAAAAGATATCATTATGATGCGTGAACCTAGTTTCAGTAAAAAGGAACTTATCCAATTTGCAAATCAAGCTAGTGAAAAAGAAATTGTAGCTGACGATTCGGAACGTGAAGTTGATATGAAAAATAAACAACTATTTATGAAAAAACATATTGGCGAAGAATTTGAAGGCATTATCTTAGGTATGAAAAATGACGGTTTAATCGTAGAATTAGATCGTTATCCCGTAACAGGTGTAATGGAGTTTGCAACTGTTCCCGGTGAATATTTTTCTTTCAATCAGGATATGATGCTGGTAACTGCCAAGAGTAGTGGGAAAAAATATCATCTCACCGATAAAATAAAAGTTTTGGTTAATCGAGTAGATAATGATATCTATTTTAGTTTAGTAAAAAAATGATACGACTTTATAATTTTGTATTAAGCACAATTTCTTATGTTGCATTGCCTCTAAGTAGTTTTATTCTTGAGAAGGAACAAAGAGCTAATCGACGTGGTAAAAAACTTCCCAATAAAGAAAATGTAATTTGGATTCACGCTGCTTCTATGGGAGAAGTAAACGCCGTGAAACCTTTTATCCTTGCTTTAGAAAAAAAAGTTCCGCATAAGAATATTATAATTAGCACAATGACTAAAACAGGTCAAGAAGCTGCAAAAAAAATTTCAGATAACATTGATTGCTTTTATCTTCCATTCGATACAAAAGGAATTATACGAAGGACTTTTAATACATTAAAACCTCAATTAATTATTATCGCTGAAACAGAGCTTTGGCCAAATATGTTATTACGTGCAAAAACAAGAAATATCCCCGTTGAAATTATAAACGGCAGAATTTCTAAAAAATCGTTTAAAACTTATCTGAAAACAAAATTTTTCTGGTCTCAAATAATTTCGCATGTTCATGTAAATGCAAAATCAAGATCCGATCAGAAACGATTTATGAAAATCGGTTTTACTGATGTAATTGATGCCGGAAATCTGAAATTTTGCCTGCACTTACCAAATTATAATAGATCACAAGTTAAACAAGAACTTGGTTTTTCTTTAGATGATAAGATCATCGTTTGGGGCTCTAGTCGTCCCGGTGAAGAATTAATCCTTAAAGAAATATCCAAACATCTGTTTACAAAATTCCCAGATCTGAAAATAGTAATTGCACCGCGACATTTACAACGTGTTGATGAAGTTTGTCAGCTATTTGATGATGTAACTTTATCAAATAGCAGTGATAAAATTTCAAAAATCAACATTGTGAATGAAATGGGAAAGCTGACAAAATATTATGCAATTTCGGATATTGCCGTTATTGGTGGAAGTTTTGTAGATTTTGGTGGGCATAATCCTTTGGAATCGGCTTATTATGGTATTCCTACTGTGATTGGTAATTTCCACCATTCTTGTCGTGATTCTGTAAGAATTCTAAAAAAAGTAGATGGAATTATAGTTTCCAATAAAGATAAATTATTAGAGGATCTTATCCATTTATTGAGTGATGAAAATTTTGCAAAGAAGACAGGATTAAATGGGAAAATTGCTTTAGCAAAAAATCAAGCAAGTTTGGAATTAAATCTGAAACGAAGCTTGGAACTTCTTGCGGAGTAAATAGTGCACGAAGCTCTTTTTTATAGAAAATTGGATTTGCAAAATGTAGAATGCCAATTGTGCCCGCATAATTGTATAATTGCACCGAATAATAGCGGGATTTGCAGAGCAAGAAAAAACATCGAAGGAAAACTTTATGCTATAAATTATGGCAAAACCATTAGCATAAGTATCGATCCGATAGAGAAGAAACCACTTTTCCATTTTTTCCCCAACAGCCAAATTTTATCACTTGGTGCCAATAGTTGCAATTTCCATTGTGATTTTTGCCAAAATTATTCTATCAGCCAATTTCCTGCTCCTACAAAAAATATTACTCCGGAAATAATTATTAATCTTTGCCAAAAGTATAATTTGAATTCTGTAGCATTCACATACACAGAGCCATTTACGTGGTTCGAATTTATCTACGATTCAGCAAAAAAGCTTAAATCAAATAATATAAAAGTTGTTTTAGTAACAAACGGCTTTATAAACCCTAAACCTTTGGAAATGCTTCTTCCCTATATAGATGCAATGAATATTGATTTAAAATCTTTTGATGAAGATTTCTATAAAAAATATTGTGGTGGAAATTTAGAAAACGTATTGCAAACTATTGAAATAGCCGCAACCGATTGCCATATTGAAATTACAAATATGATTATTCCCGGTTTGAACGATAGCACTGAATTAATTGAAAAATTAGCAAAATTTATTTCGGAAATTAATAAAAACATACCTCTTCATCTATCTAGATATTTTCCATCTTACAAAATGCAAATACCTGCAACTGATGAACAAACTATTTTAGATCTATCCGAAATTGCCAGCAAATATCTAAATTACGTATATCTGGGGAACATGATTTATCCAAATAACACTTTTTGCCCAAAATGCGGAAAATTATTAATTGAACGTTTTTCTTATAAAAACTACATTCTAGATGGGAAATGTCAAAATTGCGGATATAAGATTTACGGAGAATTTTAGTAAAATGCTAATCAATAAATCTAAAAAATTTTGGAAAATTATGCGTCCAGCCGATTACATGTTAATCTT
>JAMOPB010000457.1 GCA_027064945.1 Candidatus Cloacimonadota bacterium | reverse complement strand
ATATTGGTAGCGATTTATCTACACCGAGGTTCTCGTCAAGTTTTATTTCGTGATTATTCTATCGATTAAAATATAACGATTCCCCTCTAGCCGTGTATTTCCTTGCTAATACATAAGTTGCATACTATTCCTCAAAAAAATATTTTTATTAATAATTTTATTTTCTCTCTTATTTAATCAAAATATGCAAGTTGTATAAATTTATCCAATATATTTTTGGCCTGTCTATAACCTCTGTTATTAGTTATGCAGACTGCATTGCAGCAGAAAGTTCTTTTGATACGACTTCCCATTTTATTCTTCTATTTGAAAACCTTCTCATCCCAGGCATTTTTTTAAAGTTTGTATAACTATTTATTTAGCAGAATTTACAATTCCGGAATTATCTTAACAAACCCATTATCAGGTTTCATTTTTTTGATAGTATTGATATTTTTTTTTTGACAAACTTGCTATTGGAAAATAATTCTTCAAAATCAAATTGTAAGGAGGATTTTATGGCTCGGGAAAAATGGAACAACCAGTTTGCGTTTATTATGGCCGCAATTGGTTCTGCAATTGGATTAGGAAATGTTTGGAGATTCCCTTATATGGCTTATGACAACGGTGGTGGAGCTTTTTTTATACCTTATATATTAGCTTTACTAACAACAGGAGTGCCCTTATTAATTTTGGAATATTATTTGGGAGTACGCAAGCAAGTTGGCCCAACAGAATCTTATGGATTAATACGAAAGAATGCTAACTATATAGGATGGTTTTCTTTGGGAATTGCAGCTATGATAACCATTTATTATACTGTGATAATGGGATGGGCATGGAATTACATGTATCATTCTTTTCATGTGAATTGGAGTGGTGATGCAAGCGGATTTTTTTATAATAATGTACTTGGTTTAAGTGATGGAGTGGGAAATCTCGGTGGCATCAGATGGCCTATTGTTTTTGGAAATCTTCTCACATGGGTATCAATCTTTTTGATAGTTTTTAAAGGAGTGAAGGTTGTAGGAAAGGTTGTAAATTGGACAGTTGGAGTTCCTTGGGCATTGTTATTACTTATTATTATTCGAGGAATTACATTAAAAGGTTCACTTACCGGATTAGAATATTATTTAAGACCTGATTTTTCAAAACTTTTAGAACCTTCTGTTTGGCTAGCTGCCTATGGTCAAATCTTCTTCTCACTTTCGCTTGGATTTGGGATTATGATAGCTTATTCATCATATTTACCGGAAGATTCCGATATAAACGGAAGTTCTTGGATAGTTGCATTTAGTAATTGTCTTACTTCATTTTTCGCAGGATTTGCAGTTTTTTCAATTTTAGGATATTTAGCTGTTTCCACAAATCAACCTGTAAGTGAAGTAGTTGCATCCGGTCCCGGATTAGCATTTGTTACTTACCCTACTGCAATTGCAAAATTACCCGGTGGAATTGTTACTCAAGCTATTTTCGGTTTGGCATTTTTCTTTATGCTTTTATTACTTGGTATCGATTCAGCTTTTTCTTTAGTGGAAGCAATTATAACCGGTTTCAAAGATTCGTTTAATTTTAAACGGGAAACTGTAACATTTTGGGTAACTTTATTAGGATTTATTTTAGGAACATTATATTGCACATATGCAGGTTTATATTGGTTAGATATAGTAGATCATTGGATGAATTGGGGTTTAGTAATTGTAGGGTTATTGGAATCAATTCTTATCGGATGGTTTTATGATCCACACAAAGTCCTTGAGGATGTAAATTCAACTTCATCAATTAAGTTAAATGGATTTTGGATTTTTAGTATCAAATATTTAACTCCGGCTATTTTACTAATTACTTTAATTTCTAATTTCTATACAGAATTTAGTAAACCATATGGTGGCTATCCATTATGGGCTAGATTGGTAGGAGGTTGGTTTTTATTATTAGCTATTTTTATCTTATCGATTTATTTACAAAAATTGGTAAGAAACAAAAACGCAAAACTTGGAAAATAAGGAGGAAGTATGTCTTTAGGAGCTATTATATCCGGAATAATAATCTTAGTGATTCTCTTTGGTGGAGTAATTTACGGAGTATATAAATTACGACAAAAATAGAAAAAACATAACAGATGATAAACAAAAAGGCTGTGATCAAAATCGCAGCCTTTTGTTTATATGATGAAATTAAATTTGGAATAAAAACGGACAGATTATTTTGAAAAATACCTGCCCATTTTATTAAAGAAAATCCTATTTCAGAAGAATCATTTTTTTTGTATAAACATTATCATTTGTCTTCAAACGATAAAAATAAATTCCGCTACTAACATTGTTATTATTGTTATCTTTACCTTGCCAAATCGCTTTATGAAAGCCTGGTTCCATATTTTGATCAATCAAAGTTTTTACTTTCCGACCTTTGGAATTATATATTTCCAATTGCACATCATTATTATCGGCTAAAGAAAAAGAAATTGTAGTTTCAGGATTAAAAGGATTTGGAAAAGCATTTTTTAAATTTGTTTGTAAGCTTAGATTATCGGAGCTGTCTGTATTTGAAATTGTAGTAACATAATGCTGCGTAATAAAATCATTACCGGAAAGATAAATATCCAATCCATTACTATTTTCCAATAAACCAGCGATATTTATCGAGCAGGTCCCATTTTCGTTTGTATAACCTTTTGCAATAAACTCACCATCATCAATAATTGTAATGCAAGCTCCGGCAATCGGTTCTTGATTTGAAGTTACTGTATAATCCAGAAATGAATCTTCCGAATCAATTTCTTCATCAAAAACAAAATCTACCTCTATAGGTTCTCCTTTCCAAAATTTTAAAGCAGGATCACCAATAAGGTTGGAAGTGTACATACACCAACGCAAAGCACCAAATTCGTGTTGTTCTTCCATAGTAACCCAAGGAGCACTTGCAATTTTACTTTCCGTGTGAGCACTTCCTACTTCACAAATATCATTCCCGTAAATAGCATTCAAATATTCCCGATGCAGATGTTCTGACGGACCTTCAGTTTGCCCTTCATTGAACCAGCCGTATCTACTATTAAAAGTTCCTACAACCATAAAATTATCAATATTAAGCATTCGCTCCGCAATACAATCTTCAATATCAAATGCGCCGGCAATGCAACCATGAGAGTAAATAAGAGTGTAATTATGATCTTCCCCATTTACTAATGAAAAATAATCGTTTGTGATGTAAGTATCATACAAACGCATATTATAAGTTGAATTGGAATGACCACTATGATGCAAATAAGAATGTCCAGAGTTGATCTCATCAATCAATTGCATGGCATCCCAAGTTCCTAGTTCTCTATCATAAAGTGTAGTTATCTGATTTTCTGTTGGAATTCCTTCGGTTTCATATCCGTTATCATCGTGCCAACCGATTAAAAGATCTAAATAATCTGCGCCCCAAGTAAGAGGATCATCCCATAATCTTTCGCCTATCATCAATGGAGTTTCCAATTCACCAAGCACAGGATTTTCTTGATAAGAAATAGTTTTATGAATAGCAATCTGTAATTCTTCTTCACTACTAAAAGGAATTCTACCTACAGCGATTTCCGGTAATAAATCATCTTCTTCAGGTTCACCCCACATATAGTCGTTATCATCATTCCAAGTTCCATCTAAAGCTGAGAAATAGATATCGGAAGGTATATCATAAGATTCTACACCAGCTCCGGAAACAACATAGCAATAAAATCCACGAGCAGGTACTTCAGCTGCATCTCCAGCTAAAAGTAGAAAACTAATTTCAGAATTTATGTATTCGTCAATCACTGCATTTCTCATCTTCTCCTGCAAATCAATTCCATCATAATTTTCATTGATCTGCTCAGTTGTGAAAATATCAGCTCTTAGACCGCGTTTTAGATAATGTTCAATTAAATCGCCAAAAGAATTTTCATATATTGCATCTGTGATAATCATTACATCATAAAGCGGATCCCTAGAAGATTTAAAAGAATTCATTTCTTCGGGATTATCAATTAATTGTTTAATCGATTTGATAGTAGCTTCGTCTTCACGAAGCAATTTTTTAGCCTTTTCCGCTTTCTCTGTTTTCTTTGTTATCAAGATAACTTTTGCAGTTTTATAATATCCGAATTTATGATTTACAGGATTATAAATAGCTGGAGTAAATGTTGTCATAGCTATTGGATGTCCGTTTTTAAAAGCTGTAGTAATACCTGTATATTTATCAATTGGATATTCAGTATCTAATCTATAAACTTCTTGATTGATTCTAAATTCTCCTGATTTTCCCAATGAAATCGGACTCGCTTCTTGAGCCGGATATAATTGAATATCTTCAGATAAATATTCAATTTCGGAAAATTCAATTTTTATATCTACAGCTTCCTCACCAATTGGTAATAAAAGTGCTACACTCCGATATGGCAACAAAGGTTCTCCAAGCTTTCCGCTCTGTCTCATCTCATCAAATTCTACAATTTTCCAAGAATCTAAATTCTTGATTTTTGGTTGAGAAAATTGGTACGTATGCTCAATTTCCCGTGCATTAAGATTTATATACAAAATAGTTATAAATATAATTCCAATAATTTTCTTCATTTATTCTCCTAAATTAGCCTCGATTTATAAGATAAGCAATAAATCCGATATATATTACGATGAAGCTAAAAGCTTCAATTTTATTTATCCTATATTTTTTCCCTACTACCATTGATACAAAAAGCAATATTGTCACTGCCAATAATATAGAGAAATCAAAGTTCAATTGTGGTTGATAGCGCACAGGACAAATTAGACTTGTTACTCCCAATACTAATAACAAATTAAAAATATTGGAACCGATAACATTTCCTATTGCCATATCAAATCTGCCCTTCTTCACGGCAACAACGGAAGTTACAAGCTCAGGAAGTGATGTTCCTAAAGCTACAATTGTCAGCCCGATTAATTTTTCACTTACATTTAATAATTTTGCAATTTGTACTGAATTATCAACAACCAATTTTCCCCCGACGAAAAGTCCCATTGTTCCAATTAAGATCAATAAGATTGTTTGCCATGTTGAGAAAATTTTTATGTCATCTCCTTCCATTGGATTCATTTTTAGAATTCCAAAAATATAGACAAAAAATATCATTAAAACGGAGATTAAAATTATTCCGTCTATTCTGGATAAAACTTGTCCCTGCCAAGCTAAGAAAAAAGCGATAATAACTGAGATCAGCATGAATGGCATCTCTTTTAGAATTGTATTTTTTCTTACAACAATTGGTGCAAGCATTCCTGAAACGCCTAAAACCATTAAAATATTAAAAATATTACTTCCGATAATATTTCCAAAAGTTATTCCGTCATGCTCTCCGGTTGCTGCAAAAATATTTACAATTAATTCCGGAGCTGACGTGCCAAATGCTATAATTGTCAGACCAATTGCTAATTCGGAAACTTGGAATTTCTTTGCTAACGAACTTGCTCCATCAACTAAAAAATCTGCTCCTTTTATAAGCATTATAAATCCGATTATTGTAACAATAAAATATATAAAAATCATAATAGTTTTATACCTTTCTTAAATATCTATTATCTCTGTTGGTTCATATTGACTTGCAATCATTAAATTTAATTTATGGTTATTCTTTTCTAAAAAAGAATTCATTGTTTTGTATGCTAACATCGGCTTATTATTTTCTTCCGATAAATGAGCTAAAATAAGATTTTCCAATTTAGGATTTATTACCTTTGCCAATAATTCTACTGCTTGAACATTTGATAAATGTCCTTGTTTTCCTTTCACACGTTGCTTTAACGGAGGTGGATACGGACCACTAAGCAGCATGTCAACATCATGATTACTTTCCAAAATTATTGATGATGAATTCATCATTTTCACCAATAACAGCCTACTGCTTTCGCCTAAGTCCGTTGCAAGAGTTAATTTTCTTTCAGGATAATCATCGTTGGTAAAAACAAAATTAGCTCCATCAATTCCATCATGTTTAGATGGTATTGTTTCGATTTTGATATCTCCGATTTGCAATGGTTTCCCTACGGAAAAATGGACTACTCCCGCCGGAAGTTTTCCTAATTTATGCAGGCAACTTTCATAAGTAAGACGACTTATATAAAGAGGAACATTTAATTTTCGGCAAACAATTCCGGCACCTTTCACATGATCTGAATGGTCATGACTAATAAGAACAGCATCAATTTTTTCTTTTTTAGCTTCTATTTTTTCCAGCGCAGTCCATATTTTTTTACCACTTAATCCTGCATCAACCAAAATCTTGGTGGTGTTAGTACGAATCATC
>JAMOPB010000456.1 GCA_027064945.1 Candidatus Cloacimonadota bacterium | reverse complement strand
AAACTCCTACAATTATTCCAAAATCTATCAATATTCTACTTCATAAAAGTTAATATTGTATAAACTTTTTTATTATTAATTTTCGTTTCGGAAAATCTGAACTATACGCTCTGCAGTTTTCCCATCCCAGAATTTAGGTATTTTCCCTTGCTTCACATCTCCGGCAATAATTTTCTTCGCTGCATCGATAATATCATCTGTTTCCAATTTAACCAATTGATTAGTCCCTTCCCAAATTGTGATAGGTCGTTCTGTGTTTGGACGTAAAGTTAAACATGGAATTCCAAAATAGGTAGATTCTTCTTGGATTCCGCCTGAATCAGTTAAAATGAATTTTGCATTCATCTGCAAATGTAAAAAGTCATAATACCCGGCAGGTGGAACTAAATATAAGTTTTTCATTGAATTAACTTTTTCTTCTAAATTAAATTCCTCAATTCTTTTCCTTGTTCTTGGATGAATAGGAAAAATCAGTTTTACATCTTTATTAATCTCTTCAAAAGCATTTAATATTGTGAGTAAACCTTTTTCATTATCCACATTAGAAGGTCTATGCAATGTAATAAGCGCGTAATCTTTCTTAGAAATTCCAATCTCATCCAAAATCTTAGATTCTTCTGCTTTATTTTTGTATTGGATTAAAGAATCGATCATTATATTTCCCACAAGATAAATTTTATCTTTCGGTTTGCCTTCTTTAAGCAAATTTTCATCTGCATCAGGTGACGGAGTAAGTAGATAATCTGAAATTACATCTGTCATAATACGATTAATTTCTTCAGGCATAGATTTGGCATGACTTCTTAATCCTGCTTCCAAATGTGCTACAGGAATATGCAATTTCACTGCATCTAAAGCACAAGCAACCGTACTATTCACATCGCCTGCCACAATCACTAAATCCGGCATATCTTTTAGCAAAACATCCTCATAACGCTCGATTATTCTAGCTGTTTGCTTACCATGTGTTCCGGAGCCAACTTCCAAATATTCATCAGGATATGGTAATTGTAAATCATCAAAAAAGAATTTACTCATACGCTCGTCATAATGTTGACCTGTATGGATCAATTTTACAGAAAATTCATCACTATACTTTTTAAATTCCTTATACAACGGAGCCATCTTCATAAAATTTGGTCTTGCTCCAACAATCAAATGTACTTTTCTCATAATTTCCTCTTAATTATTTAATTTTCCCACCACCAATCAATTCTCCATTTTTATAAAAAACTGCTGATTGCCCCGGAGTGATTGCTCGAGTTGGATTTTTTAATTCTACCTTACTGTAATGATCATAGTTCTCTAATTTCTCAACATCCACTGCCGAGCTATTGTATCTAACTTTAACTTTTAAATTTTCGATATCTTCCAAAGGTTTTCCGCTAATCCAATTCACTTCGGCTAAATCGAAAGTTTTCCGCAATAGATCATCCGGATTATCTGTAACAATTACTCTATTCTTCTTCACATCTAATCTTAAAACAAACAGTGGTTTATGCCAAGGAGTTCCCAATCCTTTTCTTTGTCCGATTGTATATAATGGCAATCCTCGATGTTCACCTATTTCTTGTCCATTTGCCAAGACAATTTTACCCGGTTTTATTTGCATATATTTTTCCAAAAAATCTTGGTAATGATCTTTGATAAAGCAGATCTCTTGGCTATCTTTTTTGGAATGTACAGGTAAATCCATTTTAGCAGAGAGTTCTCTAACTTCTTGTTTTGTATATGCTGCTAATGGGAAAATAACTCGTTTCAATTGAGTTTGAGACAATTTCCAAATCATATAAGTTTGATCTTTTGCTTCATCTTCAGGAACATAAATATGAACTACATCATCAATTGTTTTAGTTTTTATGTAATGTCCGGTAGCTAATTTATCAGCGCCAAGATCTATGGCAGCTTCTAAGAATTTACCAAATTTTATTGTTGGATTACATAGTACGCAAGGATTGGGAGTTCTGCCATTGCTATACTCTTCGATAAAATTTTTCTCAACAATTTCTCTAAAATCTGTAATTAAATCTACTACATAATGTTCAATTTTCAATTTTTCACAAACTGCTTTAGCATCTAAGATATCAGCATCTATGCCTTCGCCTTCTGCATAGCCAGCCAATTGGGGATCATACTGCCGCATGGTTACGCCAAAAATATCGTGCCCTTGTTTCTGCAATAATGCAGCTGCCAAAGAACTATCTACTCCACCGCTCATCGCTACTGCTATTTTCATAATTACCTCTTTTCTTTATGCTAATACTCTTTGTATATCAGCACCGATTTCACTTAATTTCTTTTCTATCTGCTCGTAACCACGATCAATATGATAGATACGAGAAATTATCGTTTGACCATTTGCCGCTAAACCGGCAAGAACCAAAGCAGCACTTGCGCGTAAATCTGTTGCCATCACTTCCGCACCGCTTAAAGATTCCACACCTTTCACTGTGGCAACTCCATTTTCTAAAATTATATTTGCATCTAAACGATTTAATTCTGCTACATGCATAAACCTATCGGGAAAAACAGTGTCTTTTATTTTACATTCGCCTTCAGAAAGAGTCATCAAAGCTAAAAACTGAGCTTGTAGATCTGTAGGAAAACCCGGATGTGGCACAGCAGTTACATCGACAGGTCTAATATGCTCAGCCGGTATCAACTCTATCGAATTTTCTTTTATGTTCAGATCACATCCTACTTCTGTTAATTTTTCAATTAAAGCTTGCAGATGTTCGGGACAACAACGATCAACGGTTATTCTGCTTTTGGTAATTGCTCCTGCAATAAGAAAAGTACCGGCTTCTATTCTATCCGGAATCATATTCATAGCGACAGGATTTAATCTTTCCACACCTTGAATAATCAGATGACTTGTGCTTTTTCCTGAAATTTTAGCACCCATAATATTTAGAAAATCTATCAAACTGCTAATTTCAGGTTCGGTGGCAGCATTTATAATTTCTGTCACACCTTCGGCAGTAACCGCTGCCATCAAAGCATTTGCCGTAGCTCCCACAGATACTTTTTCAAATTCTATCTTCGCGCCTTTCAGCTTTTCACATTTAGCAAATATATAACCATGTTCGATATCAATTTTCGCACCCATAGCTTCCATCGCTTTTAGATGCAAATCTACCGGTCTTGTACCAATAGCACAACCTCCCGGAAAAGAAACTTTTGCTTCTCCGAATCTAGCTAAAAGCGGTCCAAGCACCCAAATTGATGCACGCATCTTACTTACAAGTTCATAAGGTGCTTCAAAAAAACTGCAATGAGTTGTATCAATTTCCATAACTTCATCGGCAAAATCAACGCGAGCTCCAATAACACGTAAAAGATGTGCCATCATTTTTATATCATTCAGATATGGCACGTTGTGCAAAATAGTTTTTCCTTTTGCCAAAAGTGTAGCTGTCATTATCGGAAGAATAGCATTTTTAGCTCCGGAAACTTTTATTGTTCCGCTAAGTTTTTTCCCACCGTTTATTATAAATTTATCCATATTTTCATCCTATTTTATTATCATAATTCTATCAAATCCATTCAGATCTTTCACTGTTTCAATCTCTGTAAATCCGTTATTTTCAGCAATCTTTTTTATCCGATCACTTTGATTATATCCGATCTCAAAATAGATTCTCCCTTTTTCATTAAGATAAGATTCTGACTCTGATAAAATCTTCCTATAAAAATACAAACCATCTTCTTCTGCTAATAATGCTGATTTAGGTTCATATTCCAAAATTTCTTTATCCAAAGCATCATACTCCATTTTAGGAATATAAGGCGGGTTTGAAACTATTACATCAAATTTTTTATTAAGATTCGCAAAGAGATCTGATTCTACAAATTCCACTTCCACTTGATTTAATTTTGCATTTTCCTTAGCTACTTGTAATGCCATAGTAGATATATCTACAGCCGTAACCATAAGATGTGGTAATTCTTTTTTCAAAGTGATTGCAATTGCACCTGAACCAGTTCCAATATCCAAGATTCTATTGCAAGAACCAATTTCTGCGATAATTTTTTCAACTAAATACTCGGTTTCCGGTCTTGGAATAAGCACCGATTCATTAACCAAAAAGCGATAACCATAAAATTCTGTTTCACCAATTACATATTGCAAAGGTTTTGATTTTGCTCTTTCGATAACCATTTTTTTTATTTTATCGCGATTTTCCAAAGAAACAATTTCTTCAAAACGAAGATATAAATCAAAGCGTTTACATCCTAAAACATGTGAAATAATGTATTCAGCATTTAGGCGAGGATTAACGATTTGCTTCTCTTTGAAAAAGCCGGTTGTCCATTTTATAATTTCTAATATTGTCCAATTTTCCATAACTCTAAATTTATTTTATTCCGATATTTGTCTATCTAAAATCAAGCAAATCTGCCGAATTTTAGTTTTAATAAATTGCAAAAAGATTTTTTTGATTGACCAAAAAAAAATCAGCGCAATATTTTGGATTGTTACATTCTTAAGAATAAAAATGCAACGTATATTGGGGACACAGTTTAGCATTGGTTTATGTCTAAACTGTTTTGTGAAAATTGTAATTAAAAAGTAAAACAAAGGAGCGGGAAATGAATGCAAAAACACCATTTTTGAACCATGTAACTATTAGTGGAAATCTAACACGTGATGCGAAAATTGATCATGTGGGCGATGATTTGGTTACTGTCGCAAGATTATCAATTGCCAATAATGGCCATTACAAAGACAAGAGTGGAAATTGGCATGATGTAGTAACTTTTGTAGATGTAGAAATTTGGGGAGCAGCAGCCGACAGATTGGAAAGCTATGCGAAAAAAGGTGCTTCTGTAATTGTAGAAGGTAGTTTAAAACAAAATGTTTGGAAAGATAAAGAAGGACATAATCATCAAAAATTATTTATTAAGGCAGATAAGATACATCATCTTGTCTGACGACCAAAATAATAAGGGTCAGTTACAAAAACTGACCCTTTTTGTTTTATTAGAATTCGATCCAGCGATTATTACCATCAAAATAAAAATGTAATCGGATGCTATCTTCAGGTAGAATTTCTTCACCAATTTCAGGCCATTCGATTATTGTTACACCCGTTTCGAAAATATCATGTAATCCTAATTCCAACACTTCTTCCACTCCACCTAATCGATAAAAATCAAGATGCGCGATAGGAAATTTGCCGTGATATTCGTTCATTAGAACATAACTTGGACTGCTTACATTTTCTTCTACTCCCAAAAATTTGCAAAGATGACGAGAAAAAAATGTTTTCCCACTGCCTAATTCACCATACAAGGCTAACACATCGCCAATTTTTATTTTTTCAGCAATTTTTTTGGCAAAATCTATCGTATCTTTTTCACTTTCCAAGATTATTTTCTGCATCAATATTTTCCTTATTTCTTAGGTTTGCAAACTGCTATTGGCAAAACCATCTCTTCAAGGCTTATTCCACCATGTTGGAAAGTTCCACTAAACTGCTTTAAATATTGATGGAAAGAGTTTGGATAAACGAAGAAATAATCATCTTTTGCAAAAGCATAGTTATCTACAATGCTACGAACCGGAAGACCGTAATCAGTTGGATCTTTCATCATATAAACTTGCTTATCGTTTACTTTCAGATTTTTTCCCTGTTTGTAGCGCAAAGTTGTGCTAGTATCTTTATCTCCAACTATCTGGCTTGCTTTATTCACTCTTATGGAACCATGGTCTGTAGTGATAACCACAGTAGCACCGATTTCACTTAATTTCCTTAATGTCTGATATAAAGAAGAATGCTGAAACCAATGTTTTGTAAAAGCTCTTAAAGCTTGTTCATCCGGTATTGTTTCTTTTAAGATGGGATCATTAGAACGGTGGTGTGCCAATAGATCTAAGAAATTATAAACCAGTATAACCAAATGTTCATTTCTCCAAGAATCTACTTTTCTAAGAACATAATTGCCTTCAGAAAGATTAAAAATTTTCACATATTTACTATGAGAAACATCAACACCAATATCTTTTAAATGAGATTCCAATAATTGATGCTCATTACGATTTCTACTATTATCCATATCGGAAGATTCGCTCCAATACTGCGGGTACATTTCGGCAATATCCTTAGGAAGCATACCGCTGAAAATTGAATTTCTTGAATATGGCGTAGCAGTTGGAAGAATTGAGCTATAAATATCTGTCTCCACATTAAAGAACTCTTCAAGGAATGGTAAAATTGCATAATACTGATCTAACCTCATGCAATCT
The DNA here is from genome assembly GCA_027064945.1 of Candidatus Cloacimonadota bacterium. Classification (GTDB taxonomy): domain Bacteria; phylum Cloacimonadota; class Cloacimonadia; order Cloacimonadales; family TCS61; genus DAOWES01. Next base: position 23,331 of record JAMOPB010000456.1, on the reverse strand, counting down.
AGAACGATAAAATATACTTGCTTTCTCTTTTCTAATTCAGGAGCTACATAATTGGAAATCAGATCAAAAGACAAAGTAGGTCTGTCATCTGTAGATAACCAAGAGCTGTAATTCTTCTCAACAAAATTTGAGAATTCTTTATTAGCGTTCATCTTTTCCAGAAAATGCATCTGATTCAAATTACTATCATGAATATCATCCAAATGTAAATCCCAATAACAAATTTGAGAATATATTTCTTTCCATTCTTCCCAAGTAGGTTGAGATAGTAATTTTCTATTTAATTCGGCTGAAAATTTAGCATAATTTTCGCCAATTTTGCTTTTCCTAATTTGATCAGTTTGGAAAATTTTCTTAATAGCCATTATTATTTGGTTTGGATTTATCGGTTTAATAAGATAATCTGCAATTTGACCTGCAATAGCATCTTCCATCAAACCTTCTTCCTCGCTTTTTGTTACCATCACAATTGGCAAAGCAGGCTTTATCTTCTTGATCTCTCTTAAAGTTTCCAAGCCATCCATTCCCGGCATCATTTCATCTAGAAGTACCAGATCATAATTTTCCGAAACCGTTAAAGAGATAGCATCAGAACCATTTGAAACAGTTTTTACTTCATATCCTTTTTCTTCCAAAAATAGGACAAATGGTTTAAGATGTTGAACTTCATCATCTACCCACAAAATCCGTAATTTTTGCATAATCAACTCCTTTGATTTTATAATTTTTACATCTGTCGATTATAGCATCTATTATATAAACAACCTCCTGAAATTTTATCCATTCAGATCTTCGTATCTATTTTGTTTTTTGCTTACAACATCTTTAATTTCTTCGATATCTTCATCCTGAAAATAAAGAGCTAATTTAAATTCTAACTCTTTTTTGCTACAATTAAATGCAGTAACCATGCGTTCAATATATTGCTCCACGAAAATTTCTTTAGATGTTTTGTTTTTTTCTTTATTACGCTCTCTTAATTCTTTTATTTCATCACGTAATTCAGCAGTAGGAACTATTTTTGCTTTTTCAATCCATTCTGTAACTTCTGTTTTTGTAGCATCTTTCAGCATTGGTTTTACCATGTTCAATTTATCTAAACCAATCTGCTTGGCAGTAATTTCATCTAAATCGTATTCATTGATAAAAAGGTTGTAGTTACTTACCAATTTACTGGCAAAAGAACCACCAAAATTGTATTCTTCTTCAACAAACTCTTTAAAAGTTTTATAACCTTTATGTTTAAATAATTTATTGCGTTTAATTTCTGAGAGTAATTGACCAAGTATAACAAAATTTTCTTCAAGTTGTTCTTTTAATCCGGAAACAGCTTTAATTTTCTCTTCCGGAGTCATATCGATATTTTTAAAGTCATCTAAATTCATCATATATTCCTTATTTTTTTCTATTATATATATGTTCTTCAGCTGGGAAATCTCCAGCTTTCACTTCATTACAAAATTGTCCTAAAGCAGATGTAATCTTTTCAGACAAGTTTTCATATTGTTTAACAAATTTAGCCACAAGATCACTCATACCTAAGATATCATGATAGACCAAAACTTGACCATCACAGAATCTTCCGGCTCCTATTCCAATAGTAGGAATCTTTAATTCTTCACTAATTTTCTTGCCCAATTCTTCAGGAATTCCTTCTAACACAAGCATGAAAGCTCCGGCTGCTTCGATTTTTTTTGCTTGCTCTAAAATTTTATTAAATTCAGATTCTTTTTTGCCTTGAACTCTATATCCGCCAAAAGCATAAACAGATTGTGGAGTAAGTCCTAAGTGAGCAACTACAGGAATCTCGCAATCAACAATTGCTTTAATTGCTGCAATTCTAGAATCAGATCCACCTTCCAATTTCACAGCATTTGCATCACCTTCCAAGATTAATCTGGCAGCATTTTTTTTTGTAGTCTCCAAATCTAAATGATATGTCATAAATGGCATATCTGCAACTATGAAGGTGTCATTTGCACCTCGACGACATGCTTTTGCATGATGAATGATATCATCCAAAGTTACTTTTAGGGTATCTTCATATCCTAAAACAACCATACCCAAGCTATCTCCAACCAAGATTATATCAGTTCCGGCAGCTTGAACATATTTCCCTGATGGATAATCATATGCTGTCATCATTACAATCTTTTCTGCTTTTCTTTTTAATCTTTGAAAAGTTTTTACGTTGTGCATTTTGCCTCCATAATTTGCAAAAATATATTATATTCCAAAATCTAAGATGTAAATAATGAGTCAAGAAATTGGGGAGAAATTAGAAAATTTTAATTTTATCGTAAAAAAACAGGGATGCTGATGATAGCATCCCGGAATATTTTAATCTGCTTTTTTAAAACTCAAATCCATCTTCGATAATTACAGAAAGGCAAGCATCTACTACTTTCTCATCATAAATTTTGCCTCTACCTTTTTTCAATTCGGAAATAGCATACTCAGCATCCAATGTTCCTCGATAAGGTCTATATGCGGTAATAGCCTCATAGGTATCGGCAACACAGATAATTTTTGCCGGTAACAAAATTTCATCACCCTTAAAATGATTTGGATATCCGGAACCATCAATTAATTCATGATGCTGATTTACAATATCGGCAATTGGCCAAGGAAAATCTATGGTTTTCAACAAATCCGCTCCTGCAGCAGTATGCTGTTGCATAATAGCTCTTTCATCTTCGGTTAACTCATTAGGTTTATTTAAGATAATTGTAGGAACGATCAATTTTCCAATATCATGAATTTCTGCTGCTAAAGTAATCTCTTCAATTTCATCTTTTGATAAATTCATTTTTTCTGCAATAGCCTTGGCAAGTTTACTCACTCTTTTTTGATGTCCGGAAGTATTTTGGTCTCTCATCTCTACAACAGAAGCTAAACCGGCAACAGTTTCATGATATAATTTTTCTAATTGTTCTTTTGATTTGATTAATTCTTGTTCTTTCATTTTACTAATTTCAATTTCTTCTTTTAGAGCAGCTGTTTTTTCTTCAACTTTATATTCAAGTTCTTCATTAAAATTTTCCAGAAGCTTGTTTTGTTTTTCAATCAAATTAGCAACATAGAAATCTCTTTTTGAAAAAAATTCTAGAGAGTAAGCACCAAACATACCTATAATATTTGTAGCAATGAAGAAATAGTTATTCTCAACCAAGTTTCCATCTGATGGACCGATTAGATATATAGACATTATGTTATATATTGCAAGTAACAAAAGAGAAATAATAGTAGCAGTTATAAATCTAAATCCTGTTAGGAGATAGATAAATATAAAAGTAATGATCATTGAAGCATAATAAGAGAAATCAACCGGTTTAGGAACAATATAGATCATCAAAATTATTCCAAAACCAAACATAAACATAGCGAATCCAATCGCACCTGACTTGACTTGATCAAAGCTATTTGAAAACGATGATACAAGGACAAGCATACCTATTGGTAATACACCGGAAAATCTAATTACCCAGATAATATAACGATATTCAGGGGGTAAAACAGTATCTAAGAGAGCGAGGAATGCATATAAAAATATTGCTAAAAAGAAAGAAACTCTTACTTGATTTATAGATTTTTTGTAATAATCAATAGCATACTCTTTCTCCATTTCTTTATCTTTAAAAGATAAAGTAAAAGGAGAAATCCCCATTTCTTTTAAACTAGGAAGCTCTTTAAATTCTCTTTTCATTTTTACTCCCAATCATTTTCACTTATTATCTTTAATTTTTAATAAAACCCAAAACATAAAAGCAAAACAAATCACTTATTGTCAAAAGTTTTATTATAGAAAATATGAGTATCTATTAAATATCCACAATTTTCTCAATATCTTTCACATTTTTATAACGTTCATATTCGCTATAAATACATCCACAGTATTGTTGACGATACATTCCATCTTCTTTGGAAAGCATAATTCCTTCTTTCCAATATTCTCTAAAATCTTGATAGAAAAAATCTACGCCATATTCTTTGGCTAAAGAATTTCCAATCTCAACAATCATTTTATGGTTCTGATATTTGCTATATAATAAAGTTGTAGTAAAAGCATCAAAATTGCCTTTTCTGGCAATGATTGCCGCATATTTCAATCTTTCATAATAACATGAATAGCAACGAACAGATTCACGGAAAGCTGAATTTCTTAGGAATTTTTCAAGATCATATTCATCTTTAACAATAAGTGGGATATTTTCTTTTTCAGCAAATCTTTGTAATGTTATCAATCTCTTTTTATACTCTAAATAAGGATGAATATTGTGGTTATACCAAAATCCATGAATTTCCCATTCACTATTTTTTAGATGATTATATGGTGCTATGAAGCAAGGAGCACAACAAATATGTACTAATAATTTTTTTTTCACTACTTCCAATCTCCTGTTATCACAAAGCCTTTATTATCGATTTTACCATTTGAATCAAACACAGCTTCGATTCTAGCGTTGTAAGTATTATTCCAATATTTCCCTTCCCCGAAGATTTTAGATGAAGCAATAATTTTTAAGCGATTGTTGAAATACCATTCAACAAAGTAGTTTACTTCATTATCTTCCAACCAAAAACCGCCCGGAGAATTACTTCCCGGTTGGGGAGATTCTTTTGAGCCTGCTAATGTAAAGCCTATATAAGATCCGTCACCTCCACCCATACTGGCGGGAGTTTCCTTATGAGCTAATGCCATTGCTACAATTTCATTCATGCGTGCTATCATCATTTGACGATGAATAGACACATTCTGCTGGTGCAACATATAAATTCCGGTTGAGATAGCAACACCTACGATAATTACAGATAAAACGATTAATAGTATTTGTGATATTCCCATAATAGTAAATAGACCCGAAATTTATTATTCCGGGCCATCAGATTTTATATTCTCCTAAAATTCTTTTAATAAATTTGAGGCAATAATATTTCTTTGAATTTGATTTGTACCTTCATAGATCTGTGTTATTTTAGCATCACGCATCATTTTTTCAACAGGATATTCTTTCATATATCCATATCCGCCTAATACTTGAATAGCATCAACAGTAACTTTCATAGCCACATCAGAAGCAAAAACCTTACACATTGCAGATTCTTTAGCGTATTTTTTTTCTCCTGAATCAATCATTCTTGCTGTACTTAATACAAGAGCACGAGCAGCTTCTATTTGAGTAGCCATATCAGCTAACATATGTTGAATAGCTTGGAAAGATGAGATTGGTTTGCCAAATTGATGACGCTCTTTTGAATATTTGGCAGCTTCTTCGTATGCGCCTTGTGCGATACCAACAGCTTGAGCTCCCACCATTGGACGAGATTTATCAAAAGTTTTCATAGCTATCATGAAACCCTTCCCTTCTTTTCCAATAAGATTTTCTTTAGGAATACGGCAATTATCAAAAATTAATTCTCTAGTTGCAGAACCGCGTATTCCAAGTTTATCTTCTTTTTTCCCAAATGAAAATCCGGGAGTTCCTTTTTCCACTACAAAACAAGAGCAACCACGTGCTCCTTTGCTTTTATCTGTCATTGCAAAAACCGTGTATATATCGGCTTCTCCACCGTTAGTAATCCACTGTTTTGTACCATTAAGAATGTAATAATCACCATCTTTGTCAGCAGTAGTTTCCAATGCTCCAGCATCAGATCCCGCATTAGCTTCTGTTAATGCGAAGGCTGCTAATTTCTCACCATTAGCGATTTGAGTGAGATATTTTTGCTTTTGTTCTTCAGAACCACCGATAAGAATAGGATATAAACCTAATCCGGAAGCTCCAAAAGCTAATCCGATTCCACCACAAACACGACTAAGTTCTTCTGTAACAATAACCAAATCTTCAACCTTGCCGCTAATTCCATCATACTCTTCAGGAATAAGAACAGCATAAAGATCTGTTTGTTTAAAAACCTCAACAATTTCCCAGGGGAAAGCATTTTCTTCATCATATTTAGCTCTAACCGGTTTAATTTTTTCTTCTGCTACTTTTCTAGCAATTTCTCTAATTTCCAATTGATCTTCGGAAAAAAAATAATTCATGTATCCTCCAAATTTTCATAATCATACAAATATAATAGAGTTATCAATTCTTTGTTATCATTTTCCCGTCAAGTTAAAAGATAACGCGAACTTATTCTAAGGGGAATTGTTTTATCGAACAATGAATATTATTCATATTTTTTTATTATAACAGATTATACGGATCAATATCAACAACCTGTTTAATAGAAGCTGGTAATATGAGATTTTTTGTCAGATAATTAATAGCCTTGGATAGAATTGTTGCAGATGCAGCTTTTAGGACAATGTGATATCGGAATTTATTTTGAATTTTAGTTATTGGAGCCGCAGTAGGACCTAAGATATATAATTTACTTGGAGGTAACAAATTTCTTAGTTGTGTTAGAATTTGTTGATTCTTTCTCAAATTTTCGATTAGGAATTTTTCCTTATCTGCAGTAAAAAAAATTCTACCAATCCTATAAAACGGTGGATAATTTAGTTGTTTCCTAAGGTCTAATTCTACTTCAGAAAATCTGATAAAATTTTGTTTCATTCCATTTACAACTGCATAATGTTCAGGATTATAAGTTTGGATAAAAACTTCTCCTGCTTTTTCACCCCTACCGCATCTACCGGCAACTTGAGTAATCAATTGAAAAGTTTTTTCAGCAGCTCTGAAATCAGGAAAACTTAATCCTATATCTGCTGAAACTACTCCAACTAAAGTCACATTGGGAAAATCGAGACCTTTGGCAATCATCTGTGTACCCAATAAGATATCAACATTGCCATTCTGCATTCGTTCAAACATAGAATCATAACTGTCTTTTTTCGTTGCTGTATCAGAATCCATACGCAAAATCCTAGCTGAAGGAAAACGTTGTTCCAGATATTTTTCTAATTGCTGTGTTCCGGCAGAACCAAAATTAAAAAGGTAACTTCCACAATCAGGACATTTGCGAGGCATAGGAATTTTAAGTCCACAATAATGACAAATAAGCTCATTATTGTAACTGTGATATTTCATACTGATATCACAATTTTTACATCCAAATAATTTTCCACAGGTAATGCATTGAACAAATGATGAATGACCACGTCTATTTTGAAGCAGGATAACCTGCTCTTTTTTTTCTAATTTTTCAGTAATTTTTGCCGCAAGCTCAGCACTTAGCATCTCATTGTGCTCATCCTCACTCCGCATATCAATAATCTTTGCAATAGGAATATTAAAATCCAATGGACGGTTTTCTAATTTAATCAGCTCATATTTTTGTTCTTTTGCATTTTTCCAACTTTCAAGAGATGGCGTTGCACTTCCCAAAACTACAACTGCTTCAGACATTTTTGCTCTTACAATGGCAACATCTCTTCCGTTATATCTGGGAGCAGAATCTTGTTTATAACTATTTTCATGTTCTTCATCTACAATGATAATTCCAATATTTTCTAAAGGTGCAAAAATTGCACTTCTGGCTCCGATAACAATTTTACTTTCTCCGGATTTGATTTTCTTCCATTCGCTCCAGCGTTCTCGTTCATTCAAATGACTGTGCAAAATAGCAATATCTTCTTCAAAAGCATTAAAGAATCTTTCTTCCATTTGTGGGGTTAAAGAGATTTCAGGAACAAGCATCAATGCGGATTTACCAAGAGATCTAACCTTCTTAATAGCATTAATGTAAACCTCTGTTTTACCACTTCCTGTGATACCATATAATAAAAACGGTGCAAACTTTCTTTCGTTAATAGATCTAACAATTGTTAAAACCGCTTGGTTTTGTTCATCTGTAAGAGTGATATTATTTTTTTCTAACTTTTTTTTCTTAACTTTCTTTTTAATTAGAATTTCTCTAGGCTCTAAATGCAATAAACCTTTATCTCTAAGAGCTTTAACAATCGAGTAGCTAAACGATTCTGCAATTCTTGCTAAGGGAAATTCTTCACCTAAATTTTTAATATAATTATATGCTTCTTCCTGCTTGGATGGTAGTTTCGGAACATCCTTAATTTTGGACAAAATAACAAAGTTTGCAATTTTCTTCTTAATTTTAGCATCGAAAGTTCTTTTAATTTCTATTATTTCATTATCTTCTAAATAATCTATCCAATGATAAAATTGGGTAGAAGTAATTGATAACTTCTCTTTAATATCGGAAATATTATGCCAACTAAGCTTGCTAAGTTCTTTAATTATCATCTCGGGAATACCGTCAGATTCGATAATTACTTTCTGCTCTATCAATCTAATTTGTTGTTGGATTTGCACATTGAAAGCGGAAGGTAACATCGCAGAAAGTGCTAAACCAAGACTACACTGATAATACTTGCTAATCCATTCTGCTAAATTAAGTAATTCGTTACTTATTTTTGGAGTTTTTTCTACAATTTCTACTATTTTTTTGTATTTTATTTTGGGATCAAGTTTTGTAGTTTTATTCCAAACAATGCCAGTGTGTTTACTATTTCCCAGAGTTACTAAAACTCTACATCCTTTGAAAATATCTTCTTCAGATTTGTAAGTAAACAATTTTGCTAACTTAACCGGTAAAGCTATTTCATAATAATTCATAATATTCCATCAATTTGATTTTGTTAATGCTATAAAAAATATTTTAGTTGTTTTGCCAAGAATTTCACAATCAAAAAAAGCCCTTCCGAAGAAGGGCATATTATTTATTATCTCTATCTTAGTTTTTATAGAATTGCATTCTAAATGAATAACCTGTAGTTTTTTCCACTTTGATATTCCATTTATAGATTATCTTTTTAGCTTGCTCGATAAATGAATCAGTAAACTTACTACCTGAAGCTTGCGATATAATCACTTCATCAATCTTACCATTAGGTTCAATGACAATTGTAATCTCAATAGTTCCATACATATTGGTTACATTGTTTTCCACTCTAAACAACTTTCTGAGTTGTGGTTTATAAGTGTTAACAATCTGTTCAACATTAGCTAGCTGTGTTCTTTCTTCATGAGTTTGCTCTGCTAAATTAATCTCACCTTCTCTAGCAATCCTAATGCCTACATGTCTTCTTCTGATCTCTTCGATTTCTGCTTTATTAGTAATTTGAATAACATTGATCTTACCTACATCTCCACCAATATCACTCATTGCAACTTCTTCAAAACCGGCTGAACCGATATCCAAACCACTAACATCACCTAAATTTCCAATTCCACTACTAGAAGCATCTAGGTCAAAACCAGCTTCGCCTAAATCTAAATCACTTGCATTATTAGAAGCTACATATCCACCGGTTGCACCATCACCAGATCCTGATACAACAATATCATAATCGGTATTAATTTCATAAATTTCTGCACCATTGGTTTCTAATCCAGCTTCAGCTCTACCAAAATCTCCTATGTCGAAGCCTGCTGCTGCTATTTCAGCTTGCGTTTGTTGTTGAGCCTGCGCTACAACTTCCTCAACCTCTTCTTCACTTTTTGTTGCTGTAAAATCTGTTTCAGCACCAACTTCCTCGGCAGGTTTCTCAGCAACTTCAGTTTCATCTATCTGAACCTGAGTGGCTAAATTCTCTTGAATAACTTGATATTTTTCAGTAAAAGTCTCTACTTTTGGTGGTTCATAAGTTAAATGATTAATAACCAAACCAATAGTAGTGAAAAGCAGACCAAGAATAATAAAGATTCGAGTAAATTTATCTTCATCCGATAATTCCGGTTTTTTGGCATACTCTTTGTATATTGCTAACTGTTCTTTTGTAGGAACAAATTTATAAGGTTCCTTGAAAAAGTAATTAACTTTCCAATTATTAGCTAAAACAATTTCACCTTCCGAATCCTCTTTTAATATTAATCTATTATTAGAAATTAATTTTTGGCTCTTTAATTCATTCTTGTCTAATATTCTCCCATCTTTATGAACTTTAACGTCCATATTATTGGATAGATTTATCTTATAAGTTGATCCTTTTTTCTCAACAAACTTATATTTGTCGGGAAAATTTATATCAAGTAATTGCCACAACAGGTTTTTATCCTTACCAATATAAAACTTAGAGGTAAAATCTCTCCCCTGTAAGACATTGTCTAACGTTTTTCCTTTATAAACCAGTTGTAAATTCAATAGCTTTTTTGACATCATAATCTCCTTTACAAACCAGCTGTTGTACCCAATAAAGCTTCATTTTCACTTGCTTTAATAGATGAGAAATAGATATGAGAGAAAGATGCTTCAGCACCAATCTGTATCAATTGAGTAATATATCCGCATTTAACGTCTTTATCTGCTTGAATTAAAATACACGGTATGCCATCAAGTTTCCTTGTTTCATCAGCTTCTATTTTTAAATAACCTTTTAGTTCTTGTTTCTTTTTAGCATTAACATTAATATCTTCCAATGTACCAAAAAATAGATTATCTTTTCCAACTAGAATTTTTGATTCAACTATCTCACCAGCCTGATTTTCTTTTGCTGCAAACAATTTTATAATCACGGCTTTACCTTTTTCAACAAGTTCACTTTTGCTAACCGTTGAAGGTAAAAGCATTCCTTCAGGAACATCTTTCTGAGTAGAATCCATAGAAACATTCTTAATCATAAAAACTAGTAATATAGTCAATATATCTAATAGAGAAGTGATGTTAAGTTCTTTAGTTTTTGATTTTCTATCTCGAGGCTTATATTTCGAACCTAGAGATCGATTTACAGTAATTGCTTGAGTTTTCATAATCTTCTCCTGCTAATTAGCCCTATAATACCCTGTTTTTCTTCCTTTGTATTTCACTACTGGAAAATCGTTTAGTTTACAAATATCGATTGAAGACAAAAGAATATCATAAAGCACATTATTATCAGGAGCAACAGTAATATTCTTTTGGTCCTGATTTAATTCTTTTAAAGCACTTAATTGCTGATTCAAAGCTTTAAAGTCATAACTTCCATCTTCCTGCAAAGGAATTTCAATAATATCCTCTTCACCTTCAACCTCAATTCCAAATCCATCAGCAAACAGACTGAGTTTAATATTTTTAAGAGTATTTTCGGTAGATTCTGAAGGGCCACCACCACTTAAACTAATCTCATTCATTGCAAGAGGAACAGTAACCATCATGGTCATCAACATAGGAATAACAACTATGAATAGGTTCATAATTGGAATAAGATTAAGTTCCTTAGCCTCCTGCCTTTTCAATCTTCTTTGCTTTGAGGGTGCGTAAGCCATGATTAATCCTCAATAATATTATCTATTTGATTAATTACTTTTACACTATATTCATCAATATTATTAACAATTTTTTCAGCTTTATCATTAAGCATACCTTTGATAAACATTGTAGGAATAGCTACAATCAAACCCATCGCAGTTGTTCCCATAGCCATAGCAATACCATCACTCAATAAAGAGTTTTTAATTGAATCAGGAGCATTAGCCACAGCATCAAATGATGAAACAAGACCAAAAATAGTTCCCAACAATCCCATCAAAGTAGATACTTGAGCAATAATATCAAGCCAAAATAGTTTACTTTCCAATCTATGAATTGTTTGTAAACTAGCTTCATCAAAAGCTCTTTGAACAGCATCTTTTAGTTCTCGGCCTCTTTTCCCTGCTTTTTTAGCATCATTAAAATTCATTAAACCATTCCAGAAAATGAAACCCATTGTAGTATCTTTAAATTGTGCACATACTCTAGCAGCTTCTTCAGTTTGATTATTTTTAATATAACCTTTTAGTTTAAGATAAAATCCTTTAGCATCAATTTTTTCTTTAATATTTAATTCCCAGAATTTAATACCACTAATAACCAGCATAATTACCAATAAGCCTACAATCATGAATGAAAATGCCCCTCCAGAGTTAAACATTTTCACATAATCAACCTTACCTTCATATTCACCTGCGTCTATAGCAAGCAAATTCGCCACTCCCATTAAGATAACAGCTAACAAAATAAGTTTAATAGTTCTTCTTTTCATAATTCCTCCTAATATAACATTCTATTTGATTTTAATATTCTTGATTTAATTTCCAATTTAGGATAAATATCAAATTCTTTATTTCTTACCGGCAAAGTAGCACCAGGATCCGGTTTTTTTATCTCAATTTGCACTCTATCAATTTCTTCACTCTTTAGAATTTTTAAACCTTTAAGTTTATCTTTGATCTCTTTATCTTGGTTTTGTGCTACAAGACAAAAATTAATAGATAAGATTGCTAAACAAAGAATTATCTTTTTCATTTTTTCCTCTTTATGTAATCCATTTCTAAAATTAAGCCTTTAAATTTTTCAGAGCTTGTCACTTCTATGATTAAAATATTCTTTCCGGGATTAAATTCTGTTAATTTAATATCTTGAGAAATTGCTTTTAGCAAAGAAGTATCAAAAGTATATTCATCATCTTGAATTATCAATTTGTTATTAAACCAAATTGAACATTTCTGTTGAGCTAAAAATTTCAATTCTGCAGAAATGAGATCTCCATCTATTTCCTTATAGAACACCATTGTTTTAACATCTGTTGTGTCTAATTCCGGATGCCAAATAGGAATAGCTGGAGTATCTTCCATTCCAAAAATCTGAGCTTTATAGATTTGCAATTTTGCATCTCCGGCTTGCACCCAATTTAATTCTGCAGTTTCAGTAGAATCAGCAGATGCTGTATTTAATGAAGCATAAATATCATCAATTGATAAATTATTCTTAGGAATAACTTTCCAATCGTAATTAGTAATGAGTTCACCCTTCTCGGTAGTTTTCTCAAATTCCAATTTTGCTTCATCATATTGTAATCTTACGTGTGCTACAAAATCTGTTTGATTCTGTGGATTACCTGGAATTTCAAATAGAACTTCATTTAATCCAACATTTAACAATCCTCCGCTAGTTAAAGAGTATTTTTGCAACTTTCTATCAGAGAAATCAATCAATTCACCTTCGTTATGCTTTCTTTCAACTAATTGCTGATTAATATAAATATTAGCTGGGAAATCTGAGATATAATCAATAAAATAAACTTCAGGAAGATATTCTAAGTTAAAAGTGAATCTTACGGCATTTTTATTGATAGCAGGTAACGAAATCACTTTAGCTGAATCCAATAAGGTTAGGTTACTGTCTAATTGTGCATAAACCCATTCAACTGTAGATAAAGAATCACTGCCGTTTATTATTTGCATTTCCCAATTCTTGTTTGTATAGTAATCAACAAATATTTTTGGAGATTCGATTCCCCAATCAACTAATTTCTGATAAGCAAGATCAGTATATATATCAGAATAATCTTTATTTTTGGCAAAAGTATCATAAAGCTGTTTACAACGTATTTTTGCTTGGCGCAAAAGCTTGGCAGCTTCATTATCTCTTACAATTTCTACACTTTTGATTACATTTTTCTGAATACCTTCGTTTGCAGCAAATTTAACATTAATTTCATTTGATACAGCAAGATATTTATTTATTTGAGTAATTACAACATTAGAACTAAATTCATAAATCTCTACAATTAAATAAAGTGCTTCCGTTTGCTTTTCTAAAGGAAGTTGATACTTCATATTTCCTTCTTTAATCAAATCAATTAATTCTTGATCTAATTCCTCAGCACGTTTTGCAAGTTTGGCAATTCTTCTTTTTCCTTTTGCTAAATGATCTTTCCATACTGTATTTTCATTTACTCTTATTAAAGAATTGAGAGGAGCATTTAGGAAATTCTCCTTAATAGATAAAATTTTCTTATCAAATTTATCATAATAATCCACATAAGATTTAAAATATGTGAACTGTTCATAAATCGCATCCAAATTAAGGTTCAATCCATCAGCTTTAAAAGAATCATCTAACTCTTTAAATTTATCCATTTCGGCAAACATCTCATCGAATCTTTTTTCATTAAAATAATTAACAACAAGATCTTTTTGTTCATTCAATTTAGCTACCGCAATATCTTGTAGGATATTTATAGAAGGATCTTTCTTATAGATCTTCCTTGCCAATGTTTCAAACTTTTCAGTTTCTCCATTTTTCTTATATATTTTTGCTACTTCAATTAAGAAATCATTAGATTTGGCATGATTCGGATACTTTTTCTCAAAATCTAAAAGCAACTCAACCATTTTTTCTTCTTCAATATCTTTGCTCAATGCTATTGCCTTAAGATACAAACTAGATGGATCAACTTCACCAATATCAAGATTACCGCTTACAGCAGCATCATGTAATTCCATATACATTTGAGCGGCTTTCAAACTATCATGATATGGTTCATTTTCATAAAAATCTATAATCTGAATTTTAGCTCTATAAGCTTCATTAGACGTTGGGAATTGATTAATAAACATATTCCTCAATAGTTCACTTTGTGAATAATCTTTTAGACTATCAGTGATTGACCAAGCATTAACGAATACAGCAAGTTTTTCTTCTTTACTTTGCTTATCAATTGCAATTTCCAATAACAAATCTATAGCTTTCTGATATTCTCCGGCAGCTTTAAAGTTTTCAATTGCTTTTGTTTTAAATCCTATACTTTTCTCAGGATCAGTAGCTTCCAATTCTTTGGACATTCGAAGAAATTCATTTGCAGCATCAACATAATTTGAAGATTCGGCCAATGTATTAGCTTGATACTGCATATTTGCCAGAATATTATTCTGATAAATTGCTTTGTTTTCTTCAGAAGCAATAAGGTTAGCTTTTCTATAATAATCTTCTGCAGCTTTATAATTTCCTTTCTGATTACTAATAATAGCCAATTTATTAAATGCTATTTCTTTAAGATTATTATTTGAATATGTGCTATCTTGTTCAATAAGTTCTAATAGAGAATTAAATTCTTGAGACGCAACATCAAATAATTCCTTTGAAAAATTCAATTCAGCCCTTTTATAAACCAATTTCACTATTGCATCAATATTTTGACTGTCATAAGTTTCCAGAAATTTCTGATAATCTTTAGATGCTTGAACATAAATTGAATCGAGCATAGTTTCATCAATCTTCAAATTCATTTCAGCAATTTCATAAGGTGCTACTTTAACAGAATCTTGAAGAGTCTTGTAAATTTGTTCATAATCATTATATTCAAATTCTTTTAAATCTGCTTTTTCCGGATAGTCAATATAAGTTTCATCAAATTCTTTAATATCATTTATCGCAACAAAATAGTCATACGGTTTTTGATATGTATCTGCAATTTCTTGACTCATTCCCACCACATTAAATCTCATCTGCTTTAATTTTACAGTCATTGTGCTATCGGCAATATCGTTAAAGGCAGAATAACTGGATGTAAGATCTCTATAAGTCAAGTAATCATCATATCTTTTATTTCTAACAAAATTATTTAAATATCGAGGTTCAACAAATTCCTCATAAGCTTTTCTAATTAATATTATCTGGGGAGAATCATCAGTCAAATTAGGTTTATTTACATTATACCACTCTGAAGTGCCACCAAATTCTGAAGTTAATCTTACATACTGCTCAAAAATATTTTCTACAGCAGTTTTTTCTCTCACACGAGAAGGATTTGTACTGTAAACAGTAATAATAGAGTCAACAATCATAGGAGTTTCAATATCGTTTTTAAACAAGCTAATATAACTATTATAAAAATCTATCATTTGCATTGGAGCATTATACATCTTTTTCAGTTCGATAGATTTTATGAGAATATTTTTTGCAAATTCAGGATTAAATGCGTTGAATATATCTATTGCTTTTTGAGCAGCTACTGAATAACTTTCAAATTCAATACCATCATATTCAATTAGGCTAAATGCAATATTATCTATCGCATCATCTTTGAAGAACATATCAAATCCTTTATCCGGATTTTCTTCAATAATCTTAAGGATTTTCGAGAATTCATATATTGATTCTTCAAATCTACCACTAGCAAAATAGGTCCAAGCTTTATGGAATATACCATAATATTGCTTCGGATCACCTTCTCTTTGTGCTAGTTGGTCAAAATAATCGAGGGCTAAATCATAATATTTAAGGGGTTGCTCAGAATCAATTGCAATCTCAAAATATATATTACCTAATCTGTATAAAGATTCACTATTGTATTCTGAATCAGGAAAATCTGTTAATATGGTTTTGTAAGCATCTATAGCCGGTTGTGCTTTTTGTTCATTAATTCTAAGGTAATCCGGCCAATTGATAACCAAATCCATATTAGCTTGTCTTTGTTCATCTCGAAGATCTAATTGTGCTTGGAAATAATAATATCCAAATTTATAAAGAACATAATCCTTCTCAGGAAATTTTGGATCTTTTTCTAAAACTAGTTTATAATAACTAGCAGTTTTAGCAGGAGCATTAATATCTATTTCCGTACTCATTTCGGCTAAATTGAAATATAATTTAGCTAAACCGGGAGAATTTGGATTTTGCTTTATGAACTTAAGGGTTTTGTTATAAACATCCTTTTTAAAAGCATTTTTTTGCTCATATTTTTTTCTTATTTCGGAATCGACTACATTCGCAAATACAGTAGTAATTGCTAAAAAAAATCCTAAAATGAGAGTGAAAATTATCTTCTTATTCATTGCTAGCCTTTTCTTGCATTTTGTTATATTCTTCATCTGCTATTTGTGTTTGTTTAAACAAAAGATCTAAATAAGTTATTTCATAATTTTGCTGATAATCCAGAATTTGTTCTTGTAGTTGTTTATAAACTTTATTATATAATTCTTTTATATCGGCAAATTCTTTATTCATTTGAACTTTCTTTGTATCCAGTTTCTTAACAATTTTCTTATTAAAGTTTTCAATAACATCCGTTCTTAGGGTTTGCATTTCTTCTCTATTTTTATTCAATGCATTTAATTCATCATCAATCATAGCTTTCATTACATCACTTGGTGTACCTTGAAATTCTAGGTTCGCTATAATATCCAAAGATTTTAAATTATCCAAAGTTAACTGCATAGATATTGAAGCTCTTCTTTCAATAAGAGGCATATTTTTTACTTTGGCCTGTTGCATGATTTCTTGCCAAGATTTCAGCATTTTTTTCTCATATAGCCTTTCATCAACAATATTCTTTGCAATTTGATAATCTTCATCTGTAAAAGAATCCCTATGACCCAATAAACGTATTAATTCTAAGATTTTTTTTGTTTGTTCGTCCTCTTCAATTAATCTATCTATCCTAGAAGTTAGTTTTGTATTTGGATTATTCTCTGCAAGCATCATAATTGAATTAACATTTTCCAAAGTATAAACATAATTTTTATATTCCTCTTCTAATATTTGCAAAAGAGATAAAGAATCTTCATCTAAAGCAGAATATAAGTTTCTGATAATATTATTAGTCTTTTGCAAAGAGGTATCTATTAAAGCAATTTCTTTTTTTAATTTCACCCTAACATCTTGTGAATAATCACCTGAGTATAATGCTGATACTTTATTTTTATACTCTTCCAATAAAGCATATTTCTTATTCAGAGCTTTAGTTATCAAAGTATTTTGAGCAATAATCTCTGCAAATTTATCCTCTACATCATCAAAGCCATCTCTACCTTGTTCAGCTAAAGCAAGTTGGTATCTTGCTGAAATATAATATTTGCTTCTAGGAAAATTAGTTGTTAAGTATCCGAAATATAAAATTGCTTCATCAAAATTCATTGCATTAAGATTTACATTCCCCAACTCAAAGAGTATTTCATCATCAAGATTACCTTGTTTCATATCAACATAGAGATCATAGTGCGCCAAAGCTCTTTGTAAATCTCCAATCTCCGTATATAATCTGGCAATTGTTAGAATCACAAAATCGTAGTACGGTTTATTTGGATTAATTTCACTTCTTAAAGTTAAGAAACTATCTAAGGCGTGTTCAGCCCCAAATTCTTGATAATCAATCAAAGCAAGCATCATCTTGCTTCTATTTGCAAGATTCTTTTTCTCTAAAGATTGTGCAAAATAAGATTTTGATTCGTTAAGTTTACCTAAATTATAATTAGCTTGTCCTAATTTATAGATTAAATCAAATGATTTTTCTTTTGAGTAGTTATCAAACAGTGCTACAAATTTAGCATCTTCGCCAGAATAAAAATAATTATCTCCCAATTCTTCAATAACGGAGTCAATTATTTCTGAATTAGGATAGTTTTCAACTATTTCTTCCAGCAGAATCTTAGCTTTCGGATAATTTTCTTGGAAATTAGCTAACTTAGCTTTGTAGTACAATATTTGATCTTTCACAAAAGGAATTTTATCGTATATAACATTTAATCCGGCAATTTTAATACTTGCGTCATTAAAATTGCTTTTATAAAAATCTCTATCAATTGCTTTCAAATCTTTATTAAAAATCTTTTTGATAGATTTGATATTATTCTCTCTATAAAGTTTGCTAATTTCTTTTCTTCGCTCAATCAGACCATGGTAATAGCTAATTTCCTGTTCCAATTCCTGGAGCGATTCTGATTCCTCTCGCACTGCTTCAATTAATTCAGATTGTTGACTATATAGCATAAAGCTAGCTGTTAACAATATGAAAATGATAACTACTTTTTTCATAGGGCAAGTAACCTTTAAATTTAGTCTTTCAGGAGATTTCTAATTTCTTCCAATTCTTTTTCTGCTTGTTCTCTACGTTTTCTAAGATCTTCCAATTCTTTTAATAATGGATTACCTGAACTTGCATTTTGAGTTTGAGTAGTTTTTTGTGGTCTTATATTTGCATTATTAGCAACAGGAGCTACAGTAATCGGTTTACGTCTTTCAGCAGCTTTTATATCTGAAAATTGATCTGCAGTATATGATAAATTTAATGCTATTCTATTCCCACGATCATTTACACCCAGCATACTTTCAATTTCATATAATCCGGCTCTAAGTGTGAAATTTTGAAGATGTGCATTAAAACCTACATTAATATTTTGTGCATCTAATTCTAAATCAGCACTAAAAAACTTAGAAGGTCTTACATCCATACCAAAGAACATTCCCCTTAAATTTTTTACAGTTTCACCAAGACCATCATATTTTCCACTTCCTATTCCACCATGGAATGTTGTTTCAAGATAATTCATTGATGGTATTCCGGTAACAAATACAATAGATTTACTAATAACGATGAAAGGTGAATTTGCTAAAAGTTCTTGTCTTTCTGATTGAAATTCGAAATCATCCATATCTTCTTCTTCAAATCCGGAAAATAAGTTCACTGCACCAATTGCAATAGCCGGTTTTGTTTCAGTCTCTTCCATAAGTTTGATTTTTATATTAGCATACATAATATTATTATCATCCTTATTTTTTAGACTAGTAAAAACTAAACCTACTTCAGCTCTGTTCAACACACCAAACCTAGTAACAACAGCATACTTATAATCATTCTTTGCCGAAACAGAGGCGTCATCATAAGTCAATCCGTCACTTACAAAATAGTTTGTATAACCCACATCAATCATTTTGTGGGGTAAAACATATGCATCAGGTATATTTATATTACCCATTGACGCATAAGGAACAGCAAAAACTGATGATACAATCATCAATAACAAACAACTAACAATAAAATTTTTCTTCATAACACGACCCCCGTGATTTTTGTTTTTATCATATTTAATTTACACAACATCTATTTCCTTATTATTGACAAACTTTCGTCAAGCCCTTTTTTTTTACACATGGATAATTATCGAAATAAACAATTTGGACAAATGGGTGAAGATCTGGCATCTTTGTATCTAATTAATCTGGGATACGAGATCTTAACCCGGAACTATCATTCCCGTTATGGAGAAATCGACATCATTGCTTTGGACAATGAAGAACTGGTTTTTGTAGAAGTAAAAACCAGGGATCATTCTTTAGAAAATGCTCTACGTAGCATCTCAAAAGCAAAGCAAAACAAACTTTATAGAACAGCAGCACATTATCTAACAACACATCCAAGCTTGGAAGAAAATTTTTCAAGATTCGATGTAATAATAATTCTTAAAGATCAATCAGGAAAATCTTCTCCTAAAATCACACACTTAAAAGAAGCTTTTTCTTCAGTTTAAGAACAAATGAACGTTTATATATGCAAAAAATAATCCATTGCCATTTAAATCAACCTTTTCTTTATTTAATGCAGTTTAACACGCTTATTATTATTAAAAAAAAGATAAGAATAATAAACATTTCATTAAATATTGTGTCATATTGACTCATCTATTGTTCTTTTACAAAATAATTTATCATTCTAAAATACCGCTATCAAAATCTTCTCCTAAAAATTGTTCCCAATCAGGAAGTGAACTTTCTTTAGGGTCATTATCACTATAAATAATCTTATATTTTTTACTATTTTGAATATCTATAAAAACATACGTTAATTGTTCTTTCAATCGATATTTCCAGATTTCATAATCTTTCTCAGCATATTTAGTATTGATTCCGGTATTCTCTTTAATTATTTCATCCGGCTGACCATGTCTAATATAAATTCTACCCATATCGGTATCCCAACCTTCAAAAAAAGATGTATATCGTTGATTTGCTACTTTTACACGTTCTTTTACTACTTCAAAAAACTCATTTTCTTCAGTACCCGGAGTTGGATCATTTGTGTACCAAAATTTATCAATAAAATTAGCTTTCCCAAAATCATCAAGTTGATTCCAAACTTTAGAATTTGTGGAAGTAAAATATTTTATCAACTTTAATTCTGATTCCAAAGATGTAAAAATTCTGTATTTTCCGGAACTAATTCCTTTTACAACAAACCAATCTTCTCGTTCTGCAGTTTTACCGGTTAATTTATCTTCAACTTTCAGGGTAATATAATACATTCCTTCAGAAAGATCTTTTACATCAACATTTTTCAATCTAGATACATTTGCGCCACTATTTTTTAATTCCTGAGATTTTGTAAAAACAGCTACCGAATCTTTTGTAATCGTTATAGTTTCAATAATATCAGATTCATTAACTTTATTAGTTGCAATATTTTGCAATTCGTAATACAAAACAAATCTATCATTTTTTTTGGAGATAACATGATCAACTGCAACGTCAAACAACATTCCGTTTCTATGCAAATTAGCAAAATAAGAAGTTGTATCTCTTATCACTTTTTCATTTAATTCCAACTCACTAATAATTGCGTTGCTATCGAGTATTTCAAATGGTTTTGACCACTCTGAAAAATCTTCTTGTCTTGGATCTTTAAATAATAATTTGGTCACAAAAATACTTTTACTAAGAGTGAGAACCATTTTATCTTTATACAAAGTATTGGAAACTGTTTTATCAAATTGATGAGTAATTATTCTATTGGTAAAAGTTTTCTCATATACTATTTCACCATCTCTTTCCAAGGAAATAGTTACATCTAAATCTGCTTCAAATCCGTGCTCAGATCTTTCAAAAATCAGATTATTATAAGGTACTTGATAAACCATCTCCAATCGTGTATTTCCATTAGCATCAAGATATCTATTGTCATCAACAACTACATTTAGTGCATAATTTAAAGTAACAATTACAAAAAGCATGCACAGGATAAATGTTATTTTTTTCATTTTTTCACTCCCGGTTTTAATAATCTAATATAATCTTAGGCTCTGCAGCTAATTTCCCTTCCAATAAATTTAAAAGATTCTCAGACGGGAAAATTTTATATCTATTCGAGATTAGGTTTAACTGTTTGAATTTTTCTGTTTGAATAGTAACATGCAAACCAAATTTACCCGGATTTTCTTTAAACAATTTTTTCAGATCTTTTGCAAATTCAGCATTTATCTCTTTTTCAGTAATTTTGATATAAAATTCACCTTTTAGGAATTTTGCCATATTCTCAAAATCCATAAGCATAGTTGGCATTATCCTAATCATTCCATCATTATTATAAGTATTTTTCTTTCCGACAATATATACTTGATTCCCTTCTTGCATAAGATTGATATATTTATCGAAATCATCTCTAAATAATGTAACTTCAAAAGTTCCTCGTAAATCTTCAAGTGTTACAATTGCAAACGGATTACCTTTTTTATCTTTTTTCCTAATAATTTCTGCCACAATCCCGGCCATATAAATAATAGAAGGTATCTTCTCCGGTTCATATTTAGCTTTTTCAGTAGAGGTATTTGCAAGGAGTTTTAACATTTTTTCATGTTGTTTTAACGGGTTTGGGGAAAAACTAAAGCCTAAAACTTCTTTCTCTTTTTCCCAAATCCGGTTAGGTGTCCATTCTTTTATATTAGGAAGTTCAGGAAGGTAGCTTTCGTCAGTATCCTCATCTTCAAATGCTTCAAAAATGGTATATTGTCCGCGTTTTTTTTCTGTTTGCACGCTTGATGCGTATTCCAAAGCATTCTCGATTGAAGCATATTTTTGAGCACGTGAACCTTCTAAGTTATCCATTGCACCGGCACAGATTAAACTTTCCAGCGTAGTTTTATTCACGCTCATAATATCAACTCGAGAAGTAAAATCGAATAAATTTTCGTAAAAGCCATTTTTCTTTCGTTCTTCAATTAATGAGGTTATTGCTGCATTTCCGACATTTTTGATAGCTTTTAACCCAAATAGTATTTTTTTCCCGTTCACAGAAAAATCGGTGTCACTTTCATTTAGATGAGGTGGAATCACTTCAATATTCATACTTTTACATTCAGCTATAAAATAAGGAATTTTGGTAGGATTCTCTTCCATTGAAAGCAATGCAGCCATAAATTCTACAGGATAATTAGCTTTTAAATAAGCAGTCTGATACGCAATATATGCATAACAAGCAGCATGAGATTTATTAAAAGCATAATTCGCAAATTCAAGCCAATTAGACCAGATTTTATCAGCAGTTTCTCTAGGAACTCCATTCTTAACGGCGCCATCTTTGAATTTAATTTCCATCTTAGCCATTAACTTGAATTTTTTCTTACCAATAGCTTTTCTAAGGGTTCCGGCTTCAGCACTTGTGAAACCAGCCATTCGCTTGGAAATATTCATCACCTGTTCTTGATAAACAGTTACACCATAAGTTTCTTTTAAAATTGCTTCCGTAAGCGGATGGTCATATTCCACAGGTTCAATGCCATGCTTACGATTTATAAAAGTTTTGATAAACTGCATGGGTCCGGGACGATAAAGAGCAACCATAGCAATTAAATCTTCAAATACATTAGGTTTCAATTCGCTTAGATATTTTTTCATTCCGGCAGATTCAAATTGGAAAATACCATCGGTTTTTCCTAATGAGAGAAGATCATAAGAAGGTTTATCATCAAGTGGGATATTATCAATATCAACCACAATATTTTGTGATTCTTTAACAAGCTTTACCGCCCGATCAATAATCGAAAGAGTTTTTAATCCCAAGAAATCCATTTTCAGCAT